>DATEYH010000020.1:0-10513 GCA_035256305.1 Candidatus Nanoarchaeia archaeon | reverse complement strand
GAAATCACGGAGTATCTTGCCCTCAGCCCTTTTCAGGCAAGTTATCAGGTAATGGGCTGTGTAAGGGTCAAGGTAGAGCTGGCTTACTCGTTCTCCGAGAAGAGTTGGCTCCAAGCTATTCTTCTCCTTGTCCTTGTCATTATTCTTCTCCTTGTCCTTGTCATTCTCGCCAATGGTTATGAACTCCCATTCCTCAAGCTTCTTCAGGATTCTTCCAATAATCTTCTCTAACTCCTTAACATCCCCGAACTGGTGGGCATAAAATGTTTTCTTGAAAAAATCCATCAAAGAGCTGGTTGTGTTTGCAAAATTTGTTGCAATCAAGCTTAGCACATAAGTCCTTAGCACAGGCTCAACAGCAAGCTTGCTCAGGATTTCCTCTGTCTCTCCCTCAATATAATTCTCAATTATCTTTTCCTTCTCACCCTCTGTCTCTGCAATGCATATTGCTTCTCCGTACTCATCATTAAAGTCAGGCCTGCCTGCCCTGCCGCAGAACTGCTGGAACTCAAGAACAGGAATCCAACTCATGCCATGCGGAGCAGAGAATCGCTTGAGGTCGCGAACAATTACTCTGAAAGCAGGGAGGTTGACTCCATAAGCAAGCGTGGGCGTTGCGCAGATAATCTTTATCACTCCGCTCCTGAAATTATCCTCAATCAGCTCTCTCTGCTCATGGTGCAATCCTGCGTGGTGGAAAGCAACTCCTTTTCTGACGCACAAGGCAAGCCTCTGGCACTGCTTGGTGGGCTTGTCAAGGGCTTGAAGCACCTTGTTGCTAGCCTCTTCCAGCTTTTCCTTTTCTTCCTCGCTAACCTTAATCTTTGCGCTTATGCGCTCAGCCTCTGCCTCTGCGCTGCTCTTGGAATTAACAAAAACAAGAACCTGCTTTTTCCTCTCAAGAGTGTCCAGGCAGATGTTAAGAACCTGGTTATCATACACGTGCTTTATCTTAGAGGTTTTTTGCATTTAGAAGCAAGAAAGAGATTATTCTTATAAAACTTTTTACTCTGCAAGCTTTTTGCTAAAAACCTTGGAAACACACAAAAGCAAAGCTTTTGGGTGCAACGAAATCTGGTTAAGATTTCATTTGAAGCAGGTGACGTTCGCAATTTCGTTGCTCAGTCCCCTAACTATGACTCACTAAGCTTTTTTAGCTCTTCCACTTTCTCTTTTACCAAGTCATAGCCGTGCTGCCAGAATTCTTTTTTCCTTATCTCCAGCCCAAATTCTTTTTTCAGCAGCTCCTCTATGAGCCAGTCTCCTGCTGACAAGAAGCTTATCATTTTTGGAGCAAAGCTTTCTCCTTCTTTCTTGTATTTCTCGTGCAAGTTAATCGCTACCAGGAAGCCGAAGGGGTAGGCGTAGTCCTGGAATGGGTTCTGCATTATGTTTCCTACTGAGAGCCACTCGTCCTGGAAGTATTCTGGCACATGCATCTCTGTGCCAAACTGTTCTTTGAGCTTTCTCAGGTAAAGATTGGACAGGTCATCAATCTCAAACCCTGGCAGGTGTATTATCCTGTGCGCTTCCTTCTCAAAGAGCACGAGCTGGGCTTTTTTCATAGTGTACATGTAAGCGTTGTCTAAAAAGTTTACCAAGTATTTTTTCTTTAGCTGCGGGTTATCCTGTGCTTTTTCAAAGAACTTGTCAAACATCAGCATCTCTCCAAAGAATGAGGCTATCTCAGCCAACGGGTCTGATGGAGTGTAGGTTAGCACGGTATTTTTCTGGCAGCTCAGCTCATTGTGAACAGCATGGCTTAGCTCATGGACCAACTCTATGCAGTCATTCTCATCGCCTGTCAAGTTTATCAATGTGTAAGGAAGGGTTGCTGGCGGCGTAGGATAGGAGTAGGTGCCTATCCACTTGTTCTTCTGGGGCTGGGAGTGCAGGAATCTCTTGCGCTCCATCTCAATGATTATGTTCGCTATATCAGGAGAGAATGTGTGAAAGGCATCCAGAACAGTGTTCATGCTTTCCTCAAAGCTCATCTTCTTCTTGTTTATCCCTTTTATCGGGACGTATATGTCTGTGAGGCTCATCTTGCTGCGGATGCCTGCAAGCCTTTTCTTGATGTTCACAAAATAGTCTTTGAAAAGAGCTGTGTTTTCCCTGTTAACATCCAGCACAGTGTCAACAATAACATCATCTAATCCGTTAATGTGGTTCCTGGCTGCCATTGGCGTTTGGTATTTTCTCTGGTCTATGTACTCTGACTTCCACTCTGTGCCTTGGATAATGAATGAGCCTCCTATAGTGTTCTTTATTTCTGCATAGCGCTTGAACAATTCTTTCCAGGCTTCAGTCCTGAGCTTTCTTTTCGGGCTGGAGAGATAAGGCATTAGCTGGGGCTCGTTCAAGGTTTTAGTTACAGAAACCTTTTTCTTTCTTTTTGCCCCTTTCTTCTTCACCATTATATCTTCATGAATCGTGAACTCCAGGCTCGAGATGACTTCCTCATAAAACTCTGACCTCTCAACCTGGCCAAGCATGTGCAAAGAATTAAGAATCTTCTCCATCCCCTCATCAAGGGTGTAGGGCTTGAAGCGCCTCTCCTCTCTTAGGAAGCGCTCATGCTCCCCTGCCTGCTTGGCTATTCTTTCAAAATTATCATCATCCAGCCCATTCGTGAGCCATAATTCAAAGAACAATAATCTGTTGTTCATCCTGGCATTGAATATTCTCATGTCATAATTGTTTTTTTTAGCATTGGTGTCAGAAGTGTCTTCTGAGAACTTTAGGTAGCTGGCTGCACACACCCTTTCAAGCTTGTCGCTGAGCTCAGCATAATGGTTTATGAGCGAAAGAAAATCTTGGGGAGTGATGTCTGGGTTGAGGTAGCTTCTCTTGTTCTCAAACTCCCTCATGCACCGCTCTATCTCCTTCTTTCTCCTTTCAAATAGCGGAGAGAAATCCCCGTCGTGCCTTGCCACAATCCTTTCAAGGTTTTTCCTGTTCTCTGGAGTGCCGTCTGAAAGCAAGTGCAGCAAATCCCAGGGCTTTAGCCTGAATCTCTTCATACAATCCCCCTTGGACTATGATTCTTTGTTCTTGTTTAATAATCTTTTGATTTTATAACCACTCTGGAGTTTAGTCAGGAAAAAGGCAGGTAGAAAATGAAGTATGGACCAGCAGTAAAATTTAGGAAAACTGCGTTTTTTTTTGGGTGTGAAACGCAGTTCCCCATTAGAACACGGGATCGCTAAACATCCTAGCGTAACACATTTTAATAAATTATTTCTGCATATTGATAAAGTTAAATCCTGGCTAATAACGGGTGATAATGGAAAAAATATACGCTCAACTTTGAAGCAATAAATCTTCATTGTTGAGGCGTTTAAGTTCTCATTATATTTTTTCCTGCTGGCCTGTTCTTTACCTTGCCCTTTCCACCAGGACGACCGCCTATTCTGGACCCCCTTCTAGCACGCGTTTTTGCTGCAGTCATTCGACCGCCTCTACTTTTTTTCGCCATTCTTGTTGCCTCCTGTTTAGTTTAATTAAAACCTAGTCCAAATCATTATCTTCATCTGTTCTTACTTTATGCTTCTCAGTCCGCTCCCTGACAATCTTGCGTTTGTTTCCATCACCAACTTCAATATTCTCTTTTGACTCAACTACTTTTTCATAGGAATCTTTTTTTGAATCGCTTCTTATAATCGGATTAGGAATCACCAAGCCGAATATTAGTAAAACGAAACCTATGATTGCAGATGCAAAAGCCCACTCTATAGGAACGGTTACTCTAGCAGATGACGTACGCGTATCCGTATTCCCATTTCCTGTGGTGGTTGTATCTGCTTTAATTTCTTGCATCGGCACAAGATATAACAATACCCCAATAACTAAAAAAATTACACCAAATATAATAAGGCCTGTTTTCATTTTTTCACCTTTTTCGCATCATAGGAACGCTCTAGCGTTCTCATCCAAGAAACAATTGGTTTCTTGGCAAGCAAGCTTTGCTTGCTTATTCCAGCGAACGATGGTTCGCTGTCATCAACCTTGACCAAAAATCTTTGCAAACCTTTAAGCGTTTTTGGCTACGTGGGCTATTATCCAGATTATAAACAACACCACGAAGATTATTGCTAGCCATTTGGCAATTGTATATGATACTCCGGCAATACCTCCAAATCCAAATATTCCGGCAACTATAGCTATTATCAAGAATACCACTGCCCACATTAACCAGCTCGTTATACCTTTTTTGTTCATTTTCTTGCCTCCGGTTCTCTTCTTCACTCGCCTCTTTTTTTGAAAAAATAAAAAATATAATTTACTGCTTTCTTAGGAGCGCCAGCCCAAGCCCAACTCCGAGAACTGCTACTGCCAGTGTTATTGTTGAGAACTCTGGCATGTGTGTTGACTCGCTTGCTGATACTATTACGGTTTTTTGACCGTTGCTTCCCTCTGTCTGTTGACTGTCGCTTCCGCCTGTCGGTACCATCATTAATTGTGGCGGTAGGGTTACGTTTGTGTTAGCATTTCCTGCTTTGAGTGTTGCTATTCCAGAACCACATCCTTTGATGCCACCGTAAACTGTTTCAATTGAAAAAGCTCCATTGCTGTCAATCGGGAATTCGCCTACTGGCCTTTCGCTGCACCAAAGCTGGACACTTGTTCCTTCAGGCATGTCAAAAGTAGTGCCTGTGATAAGGATTTTGCTGCCTTCTGTCGTAACACTAACATCTGCCCCAAATCCCGGGTCAAAGGCTGCGACTGCTGTTGCTGTCAGAATCGATAATATTATCAATATAATTGCGTTTTTCATTTTAATTACCCCCTAATTTCATTGCCTGATAATTCTCACACGGCTAATTCTGCTTGATTTCGTAACAAAAATTCGCTGCTCGAAGCTGTTCTCCACCATAAAGGGCAGAGCTTTGCGCTCCTCGCTTAATCGCGAATTTTTGTTCAAAAAATTGCACACTAAAGTGCTGGGCTTTAAGCCCGCGCAATTTTTTGTAAAATAATTCCTAAATCCACTTTTCTTCGCATACATGTAGTTTAAGCTCTTCTATCTCCCAAGGAGACAGCTCGTCAACCTCATCCGGCATCAATATCTTACCGCATTCATCTTCAAAAAGCATTGTTTCAACCCTCCTCACTTAATAATTAAAAATAAAAACACCTTACTTAATAATAAGGTATTAAACCCCTTGCTTCTAGCTCAATGGCTTCATAATCCTCACTGATTTCATAATCTCCAGGCCCTCTATTTACTAATCTTTCAATAACATGATATAATGGCATTTTAAGCAACATTTTTTGCACCTCTAGATCCCCCGCAGTTCTAATTCTTCCATTACATTTGACCCAACTAATTCCACCTCAAGCGAATACAGCTTGTCTATTTCCTTTTCAGTTAAAATGGGTTCATTGCCATTATTCCTTGCCATATCGGTATCACCTCCCCCCCGACCCTATTAAGGCAAGGTCTAGCTGCAACGATATTCAACCACTCTAATCTATTACAAATATCAGTCCTGGATTTCTGCTAAATTTTACCTTTGAACTCCCTTATAATTATGATTTATTATGATTTACCTTAAAATCTTTCAGCGGTTGCTCATCAACCTTGACCAAAAATCCTTGCAAATCTCTTCTTGCTCCTCAACTAGTAACATTTTATCCACCCTAATCACCTCTAATGATTAAATTTAATACGCGTAGAAGCTTTAATAACTTTGGTAGAAAGTTTTAACTGGTTAATAGAAAAAAGTTGATAATTTTAATTAATACATACCACATATATCTATATAGGTGGAGATAGGTATATAGGTAGAAGAAAATGTTATAATCTCTTCCTAACTGATTTATTAAACAAATCTTTCTTTAAAGGTTTCAAAATAGGTTATGAGCAAAGGCAATAATATCGGGCCGATAAATATGCCAGTAACCCCAAACAAGCCGACGCCACCTATGACGCCAACAATTACAAGTATCTGGTTTACCTTGGCTTTTTCATGCACTATTTTCGCAAGCAGAATATTGTCAATTGTACTGATGATCAAAACACTGTATACGAACAAGCCAATCCCCCTGCCTAAATGACCGCTCAAAACCAGAAATAACGAGGCAGGCGCCCACACAATCGCTGTCCCAATAGCAGGAATCAGGGCGCAGAAGGCTGTCACAAGGCCTAGTAATAGAGGGAAAGGAACACCAAATATATAAAATCCTAAAGTTGCAACAGTTCCCTGGACTAATGCAACAAATAATTGCGCATAAATTACCGTGTGAGTTATATTCCCGAATTCCCTGATAAGCCTATTTGTTGTCTTTGTTCTCATCGGAAGCAAGCCAACTATTTTCTTTAATATGTTCTCCCAATCTTTCAGAATATAAAATGAGATAACTAGTGCAATGAAAATTTTTGCGATCATGACCGGAATGCTCAGGATGAAGTGAGTTATTTTCTCCTCCAGAACAGGCAGTAGTTTCTGCAGTTGCTTGTCAAAGCCCAAAGTTGACAATCGTTCTTTGCTGAATTTTTCAGCCTGGTTAAGGACAGAGCATAATTTTGATTCTGCGCTAGTGCATCCGAAGCCAAACAATGCTCCTTTAGCAATATTGCTTGATAAAGAATTATAGAAATTATATCCTTCCTTTGTAATGCCGAATGCCAAGAAAGAGAACGGGATCAATATGATGATGACTATAATGACCAAAGCTAAAATGGCTGAAACAGACTTATTAGGTATCTTCTTAAGCAGTCTCTTATAGATCGGAAAAGAAATGTATGTCAGAAGGATGCTGCCTAAGAGAATAACTATCATCGGCCGGACGAGTAGAAATAACAGAACTAATGCTAATATGAATATAATAAACGGGACTATTCTTTGATACTGATTATGGACTGCCATTGTGTAAAGATGTAGAATGAGATTTAACTATATATTTAAATTTAACTATATGAGTTTACATATCCTCCCGGCAATCTACATCTCTTCTTCGGGATTACGGATTTTATGGTTTGTATAGGCGTGCTAAATTTAAAACACCCTGAAAAACAATACCACAACTATTATCACTACTACTACTGCCCCAATAAGTGAAAGCAATCCGCCTTTTTTATTAAGTGCATTTTTCATGGTTATTCCCCCCTATAAATTTCATTATAATCTATTTCTGCTAATCAAATAATGCCTGTCAATACATTAATGCTGTGATGGTGCTAAAAAACACTGCAAATACCATCAACAACACAAATGCCTCTGCCTTCGCACTCCTCTGTAAGTAGTAATATCACAGAAGTTCTAATAACTATGGTAGGGAGTCTTAACAAATCAATAGGAATAAGTTGATAATCACGATATATTCATCAAAAGAAGAAAAGGCTATGCACCCCCAAATGAGCATGATATCATCGTTTTTTAGGGGTGTGGTTTAAGAATAGGTCCTCAGGGGAAAAATTTCTTTTATCGATTATTTCGTGCAGGAGCCCCAATGGGCTGTGTGAAATGATCTTGTCCACTGAAAAATTATATACTGACTTAATCTGAATTTCGTCTGCAAACCTGGTCTGTAGCTGTGCAATATACTGCTCCTTCTGATCAGTGTCTCTAAAGCCAAGCATCAGGATATGCGAAGCTTGCTCATCAGCAACCCTATAGGCGTCAATGACATAGGGCGTTTTAGCCATCCTCTCTGAGATTTGGTCGTCTGTAAAATGTCTCCAGATTTTAGGAGTGAGGCGGATGATTAGTAAAGCCATGACATTAATTCCTATCTTCTTGAAATCAACAATCGGCATATATCCCTTGATGATGCCGTATCTCTCTAATTTGGCTCTTATCTTAAACACTGCCTGCGGAGAAAGCTTCATGCTCTTAGCAATGTCACTATCTGGAATCCTTTTGGAATCAAGGATTTTTTTGAGAACCTTTTTATCATTCTCAGTAAGCTTTGGAAAATTAGGGTTCATTTTGTCCATATTAATCTCCCAGATTTGATGATGAATTAGGATTTATATTTTTTTCGGTTTTTTATTATTCACCGCGAGCCACAGAACTATGGAGCTTAAGGCGGTTATAGGTTTCATAGGTGTTTCCATTTATGGAGCTGCCTTTAACCTAAGAAAAGCTATGGGCCCGCCGTGACATTCAGAATTACAGGGTTATTACCCTGAACTCATTTGAACACGGGACCGCACGATTTCTACTTCTACCCTCAGAAACTGCGTTTCTGGGGCCCTCGGCTTTGACGCCTACGGGTATCAGTCGTGTGCTCCAGCCAGGCTGAGCTACAGGCCCAATGAAAAAAGCGCCTCCGACCAGATTTGAACTGGTGACCGCGCGGTTTCTACGCACCCTCAGAAACCTATGGTTTCTGGGGCCCTCGGACTTTGACGTCCTACTGGTAACAGCCGCGAGCTCCACCGCTAAGCTACGGAGGCATTATATATTAGGCGAAATGAACTAGAAATTGTTTATATAGTTTATGTTTTAAAGCTTTTTGATTTTAGGGCCTTCCTTGCCATCCTCAACCAGGAAGCCCTTGGCTTTTATCTCGTCCCTTAATTTGTCTGAAAGCTTGAAGTCTTTCTTTTTGCGAGCCTCTTCCCGCTTGTTCACGAGCTCCTGCACATCCTTGGGTATGTCTAATTTTTCTTCTTTAAGCAAGTCCAGCCCGAATATCTCGTCAAAATCAGCTATTAGCTCAAACTTTGACTTCTTGCTTAATCCATTGTCAGCGATTGCTTGGTTTAGAACTGCAAGAGCTTGGGGCATGTTCAAATCATCATTAACAGCTCCCATGAACTGTGATTGGTAAGTCTTCTTAAGACCAGGCTTTTCCCTAGTTGTTACTAGGGCACTAGTAACTCCAAAAGCTTTGCTTTTGGCTTCTGGTTGCTTGTTTATCTCAGCAATCCTGTTCTTCAAAGCCTTGTAAGCATTGGCTGCTCCATCCAAGCCTTCCCAGCTAAACATTAATTGCTTTCGATAATGAGTTCCTAAACAGAAATACCTGTAAGCAAGAGGCTCATAACCCTTGTCAATGAGTGATTGCAAGGTGAGGAATCCTCCTGCGCTCTTAGCCATCTTTCCCTTGTCCATGACCAGGAATTCTCCGTGAAGCCAGTACTTGACCCAGGGCTTTTTCCTGAAAGCAGCCTCTGCCTGGGCAATCTCATTGGTGTGATGAACAGGAATGTGGTCTATTCCTCCTGTGTGGATGTCAAACTGCTCTCCAAGGTAATATGAGCTCATGGAAGAGCACTCAATATGCCAGCCAGGATAGCCAGTGCCCCAGGGGCTTGGCCATTTCATCTCCTGGTCTCCGAACTTTGACTTGGTGAACCAGAGAACAAAGTCTGTCGGGTTTTTCTTGTTAGGGTCCTTGTCAGTCCTAGCACCCTCTTTTAGTTCATCCAGTTTCAGCCTTGCCAATTTGCCATAATCATCAAGCTTGGAAGTGTCAAAGTAAAGGTTTCCGCCCTTGAAATAAGCATAGCCGTTCTTCTCTATCCTTTTGCAAACCTCAATCATCTGATTGATATGCTCAGTGGCTTTGCAAATTATTTCAGGCTTCTGGATGTTAAGCCTGCCTGTATCATTGAAAAAAGAATCTGTGTAGAACTTGGCAATGTCCAAAGCAGACTTATGCTCTCTCTTAGCAGCCACCAGCATCTTGTCCTCTCCCTCATCAGCATCACTGGTCAAGTGGCCGACGTCAGTAATGTTCATGACCTGCTTTAACTCAAAGCCGTTCTTGATAAGAGCTCTCCTGAGAATGTCATTAAAGATGTAAGTCCTCAAGTTGCCTATATGGGCGTAATTATAAACAGTAGGGCCGCAAGCATACATGCCCACCTTTGGAGGATGAATAGGCTTAAAGTCCTCCTTCTTCCTTGTAAGCGTGTTAAAGAGCCTGAATACCATGTTACAATACACTAATCAAGCTGGTTTTTTAAAGGTTGCTATCCAGACTGTAAAACTACTTCTTCATCGCAATAATCCATCTCTTCTTTTTCTCGAACAAGGGGTTGCTCTTCCAGCGGTTCAAGAAATCATCTTGCCTCCATCTTGTGAAGGGGCCGTACCAAGGGTCATAGAGATATATATACTTGTCATCAACAGCTTTCAGCACAGCATAATGGTAGAAATCCTCTGGCGGACGGTAGGAGACAATAATAACATAGCCTTTTGCCTGGAAATCCTTGAGGTCTTTTATACTGGCGTTACTGAATGAGACATAGCGAAGGTCGTAAAGCCAGGCTGCCTTTATCAGATTCTTGTGCAGTGTTCCCTGAAAGATGTTGGTCTTCAGAATCTTGGCAAGTTCCTGCTCAGACTTCATTATTCCAAGCGCTTCAAGAGCCATTCTCAGCGCTGCTGGCCCGCAGGTGTTGAACTTCTGCTGCTTGTGATAAGGAACGTTCATCAATCCAGGAATTGATTTGCCTAATATATAAATATTAGGTTTAAAGGTTTTATTTAGTGATAATCCAAAACTCGCACTATTGGTGCGAGGAATTAGCTGGGTTAAAAATATTTATATTTAC
>DATEYH010000019.1:0-5853 GCA_035256305.1 Candidatus Nanoarchaeia archaeon | reverse complement strand
GCTGTACGACGCAGGCATAATCCCTATTTTCATATCAACCGACTATGTTTTTGACGGGAAAAAAGGCAGCTACTCAGAGCAGGATGCCAGGGAACCTGTGCTGGAATACGGCAGACATAAAAAAGAAGTTGAGGACTATCTCATGAACTCTGATTCCGGGCCTGGCCCTGGAAGAAAATATCTCATAGTCAGAACAGCAAAGCTGTACAGCATTTCAGAAGAGGATGACTCAATAATTTCTAGTGTCATAAAGGATTTAAAATCAGGCAAGCAGCTCAAAATGGCTGTTGACCAGATTTTTTCACCAACCTATGTTGAAGATGTGTGCAAGGCAATCGACATCCTTATAGACAAGAAGGCCACAGGCTGCTACAATGTATGCCCTGATGAGGCCATAAGCAGGTATGAATTGGCTAAGATGATAAAACAAGAGCTCGGCATAAAAAGCAGAAGCATAAAGCCATGCTCACTAAATGATTTTAAATTTGAGGATAACAGGCCCCTGGACACCAGCATGAGCAATAAGAAATTCAAAGAGCTGACAGGCTTCAGGTTCACCACGATTAAGGAAGCAATAGACAAAATTAAGCAAACCAAAATCAAGCAAGTCAAGAAAAACTAAGGACAATAGAGGCTAAGGACAATAAAAACTAAGGGTGATGATGGTTGAGGAATACTAAATGCGCTTTGTGCGAAGAGAAACTTGGCCAATCACTAGAGCTAGGGATGCAGCCTGTATGCAATCATTTTCTCAATAAAAAAGATGATAAGGAAAAGCTTTACAGATTATCCATTGTGCAATGCCAGGAATGCGGATTAGTGCAGCTTGGGCACAGGTTCCCGTCACAAGCCCTTAAGCCTGTACATGAATGGATAACCTATGCTGAGCCCGAAGAGCACCTGGATAACCTGACAGAGCACATCATGAAGACAATCAACATAAAGGAATCAGGATCAAAGGCGAAAATAAAAGCTAAAATAAAGGCTCAAATGAGGGCTAAAATCATCGGAATGAGCTTTAAAGATGACACCTTATTGATGCGCCTGGAGAAAAACGGATTTGCTGTTGAAAGGCTGAAATTAAAAGAAGACCTTGGCATTGAAGATGAGCACGTGGGCGTAGAAACCATCCAAGCCCAGCTAAAACCAGACAATATAAAGAAAATAATCAAGAAGAAAGGCGCTGCAGATATTGTGATTGCAAGGCACATCCTAGAGCACGCATATAACCTAAAAGAGTTCATAACTTCGCTAAAAATGCTCATAAAACCCAAAGGCTACCTGATCCTAGAGGTTCCTGACTGCGGCTGCGCCTTTGAAAGACTGGATTATCCTATCATCTGGGAAGAGCATACCCTATACTTCACTCCTGAAACATTTAAGAATACTTTGGCCAGGAATGGTCTGGATATAAGTTACTTCAATGCTTTTGAATACGCCCTGGAGAACTCATTGGTTATCATAGCGCAGCTAGCAGGGCCAAAAGCAAATAGCAAAAAAGCCAATAGTAAATCAAGCATAAACAAAGAAATCATTAACAAAGAAGCCATAAAGAAAGAGAAAGAGAGGTTCAATGTTTTCTGCAAAAGCTTTGATAAAAGAAAGACCGAAATAACTAAATTCCTAAAAGAAAACAAAACTGATAATTCAGAAATCGCATTGCTGGGCGCAGGCCACTTCGCATGCGGCTTCATCAATTTCCTAGGGTTAAAGGACTATGTTGACATGGTTATTGATGACAACATCCACAAGAAGGGATTGCTCATGCCAGGCTCAGCCCTCCCAATAATAGGCTCTGAAGCCTTGCTGGGAAAGAAGATTAAGCTTTGCCTGCTCAGCCTAAACCCGAGGACTGAGGAGAAAGTTGTGCAGGAAAACCAGGAGTTTATTAACCAAGGAGGAATTTTCCGCTCAATATTCGCCTCCAGCAGGTATGCGATTAAATTATAGTTTGATGTAAGAGTAGGTGTAAATGTTTAGTTAGTGAGTGTGGTTAAGGTGATTAAGATGAAGAAATTCAATGATGAAATATTCTATGCAGACGAGGAAGTTATTCAGGTTAGCAAGGAGGATATTGATTCCTTGAAGCAAAAAGCATTGCAGAATCCAAGAAAGAGATGCAGATTATGCACCCACAGAGGCGTTAATGACAAAATCCATGAGATGATTATCGTGCATACCAAGGACAATTATGTCAGGCCTCACAAGCATATTGGCAAAGTCGAGGCTTTCCACATAATAGAGGGCTCTGCTGATGTTGTGCTGTTTGATGAGAAAGGAAAGATTAGGCAGGTCATTAAGATGGGAGCGTATGGCTCTGGAAGAAAATTTTATTACAGGATAGACAAAGCCTACTATCACACCCTTATTATCAAATCTGATATCTTAGTGTTTCACGAGGTTACCAGCGGACCTTTTAGGAAAGAGGATACTTTATTCCCTGACTGGGCTCCTGATGATACTGATGCAAAAGGAGCAAGGGATGCTAAGGAGTTCATGAAGAAACTTTCAAAGCAGCATGGGTGAGCTTCACTACTGTGGAAGAGTCTTTCAATAGGTTTATAAACCCTAAAAAACCCTCTTACTCAAGGTTAAGGGCAAAATGAAAAAACTCAATAATGATAATAGTGAAACCATAGAATACCTTAAGCAGGTAAAGAAAAAAATTAATCTCGAGCATATAAAAAGCCACCTGGAAAAATTGAAGGATTTAAACGTGCTTGTCATAGGTGATACCATAATAGATGAATATGTCTTTGTCGGTCTCAGAGGACGGGCCATTAAGGATCCTA
This sequence comes from Candidatus Nanoarchaeia archaeon, assembly GCA_035256305.1. Classification (GTDB taxonomy): domain Archaea; phylum Nanobdellota; class Nanobdellia; order Woesearchaeales; family SM23-78; genus SM23-78. The sequence continues at coordinate 3,061 of DATEYH010000019.1, read as the reverse complement.
TTCTTTCCACGGAATACAAATTTCACGAGGCTTATGCAGGAGGGATTCTTGCGATTGCCAACCACATAAGCAGTTTTGTCGGCAAAGTTAAGCTGGTGACCTTAATCGGGGATACGAATTCTAAACTAAATTTTATCAGAAAGTCCCTAAGAGACAATATTGACTTAAAGACTTTTACAAAAAAAGAGGCTCACACCACGGTCAAGAAAAGATACATTGACCACTATAGGAATCATAAGCTTTTCAAGATAGAATATATTAATGATAAGCCGATATCTGCGGTCTTGTCAGGAAAGGTTGTTAATTATCTCCACCAGGAGCTGCCCAAGTATGATTTTGTCATGGTGGGTGATTTTGGCCATGGCTTCCTAAACACTCAGGTTAAGAAGAAGCTGCAAGAGCGCTCAAAATTCCTAGCAGTGAATGCCCAGTCAAACAGCTCCAACATGGGATATAATTACCTGACGCTCTACAGAAAGCCTGACTTCATAACCATGTCTGAGGAAGAGCTAAGGCTTCCTCTTTTCATGCGCTTCGAGGATATTGAACAGGTTATAGCAGAGGCTCAAAAAAACTTTAAACTGAACCATTTTATTGTCAGTATCGGGAAACATGGCAGCATTTATGTTAATAAGAACAAAATTTTTAAGGCACCCATCCTTATCCAGTCTGTGAAGGACACGGTGGGCGCGGGTGATGCGCTATTCGCATTAACCTCTTTGTTTGCTTATTCCAAAGCAAATCCTGAGTTTGTTCCGTTCATAGGGAACTGTGCTGGTGGAATAGCTGCCAACATCATGGGTAACAAGGAGAGCGTTACAAAGGAGAAACTGTTAAGCTTTGCAGGTGAGTTGCTGAAATGAAGTGGGATGATTACAAGGACCAGGTAAAAAATGCGCTTGATAAGTTCGAGTTTGATGATGAGATACTTGATGTGCTGAAGGACTCCATTAAGAACAACCAAACCATCTTTGTCGGTGGCAACGGAGGAAGCGCTGCCATAGCATCGCACTATGTGTGCGACCTGTCAAAGGGTGCTAACAAGGACTGGCTTGCGAATTTCAAGAGGTACAAAGCCATCTGTCTCTCAAGCAACATCGGCTATATAACTGCTGTTTCAAATGATGAGCACTACCAAGAGGTTTTCAGGCAGCAACTAATCAACCTGGCAAAGCCAGGGGATATTCTTGTGATGATATCCTCCTCAGGCAACAGCCCTAATGTTATCAAGGCTGTGGAGTATGCAAAGCAGATAGGCATGATAGTGATAGGCGTCTGCGGCTTTAGCGGCGGCAAACTAAAGGAGATGGCTGATTATGTTGCCCATGCAAAGCACAACACCTTCGAGGTTTGCGAGAACATCCACGACATATTCGGGCAGTTCTTGGCAACTTACCTGAAAGAAGCAAATCATGAAGAGCCTTCTGTTGTGTTCGAACAAAAGAAGAAAGGAAAAGGGAAATAGGCTTTGTTTTTTGTTAATGATTGAGTAAGTTGTGTTTTTTTCAAAAAATTTATAAATTGATGTTATTTCTCTCAAGTGATGACAAAAACAAGTTATGTGCCTCACTATTACCTAAATTCCAAAGGCGATTCTCTAAAGATGGTCATTCCCATAGACAGGCTCTTTTCAGACAGAGCCTTGGAAACAGTCAAATCTTTAGATGGAAGATTAGCTTTGGTTGACCGTGATGGTGTGATTATTGAAAAAGCGCCTTATCACCAGTATCATAAGTCGCCATTGACCATCAAAGTCTTTGAAGGTGTTCCTGAAGCAGTAAAGTACCTCAACCAAAGAAAGATACCGGTAGTGCTAATAACTAACCAGCCAGGGATTCATAAAGGCTTGAACACTGAGAATGATTTTTACTTTATGAACGAAGTAATAAGTGAAACATTAGACAAGCATGGGGCTCACTTGGATGGCGTCTTTTTCTGCCCTCACCCTGCCCCAACTGAAGGAGATGATAATGTGCCCAAAGCTGATTTGTGCACTTGCAGGAAGCCTAAGCCAGGAATGCTGGAAACTGCTATTAGAATGTATCATGGCAAGAAAGAAAAAACATTTTATTTTGACGATTTCTTCAGCGGAATCCAGGCAGGAGTGAATGCTGGTGTTCAATCAGTATACATTGCTACTCAACATGATGAGTTTGAAGACATGCAAAAACAGATTAGAGAAAAACATCCAAACATCTTTGTAAATTTCCAGTACCGCAACTTCTTATACTCTGTCATTGACCTGATAAAATAAGCGAAGAACAATAAACAAATAAATAAACCCCGTCACCTTTATTTACTGCTTAAAATGAATCCCAGATTTTATATCAAAAAGCCAACTCTTCTCATGGTAGTAGGCGTGGCTGGCTCTGGAAAGACTGTTCTTGCACATCATCTTGCTAAGAGTCTGCATAACAGTGCCTTCTTGTCCAAGGACCTAATCCAGGATTGCTTCACCAAGACAGAGAGAGTTGGAGGCAATACTTATTCCATGATTAGAGGTCCGACTTTTAATTTGCTGGTTAATTTCGCAGATATCCAGCTGTCCCACGGTAAGACGCCGGTAATTGAAGGACCATTTTCGAGGAATTTTCGCCTCAAAGATGCGTATGCTGACTGGGCATCTTACTTCAGAAAAGTAGCCGAGAAACACGAGGCAAGATTTGCTATTATCAGATGTAAGGCTCCTAGCAAAAAAGAATTAAAAAAACGATTAAAGGCAAGGAATTACCCTTGGGATAAAGACAAACTAGATAACTGGAAGGAATGGCTTTTGCAGGAGCCAGAAGACTTCCCCATCCCTCACGATGATATCTACGAAGCAATAACCAACAAGCCTGTTGATGAGTTATCAAAGGAGGTTATTGTTAATTATTTGAAAGGAGAATTAATTGATTAAATTTGAGGATTCTCTTTTCAGCTCATCATAGCTCTTGTTATTAACATCAATAAACTTTGCCTTCAGGTTCTCTGCAAGCAGCCTATCGTCATCTTTATCTCCAAGAACAACAATATCAGTAAAATCATCTATTTTCTTTCCAAGCGCTTTCAAGCCTTCAAA
>DATEYH010000018.1:0-2448 GCA_035256305.1 Candidatus Nanoarchaeia archaeon | reverse complement strand
GTTGCTTCTGTAAGGATTCTTTCCCTTGCAAAGATGGCTTTCACAACCTCTTTTTTCTTGCTCTCTTCTTTTTCCTCTTTCTCTGGTTGCACAGGAGCAAGGATTTTTTCTTCTGCCAAGGGAGCTTCTGGCTTTTCCTGGCCAGCTTCCTTAGGTGTAATCTCTTCTTCCATTATTTTTATTTCTTCTTCTAGCTCAATCTTTTTATTTTTAGCCTTCTCTTTTTTCTGCTTTTCCTTCTTTGCCATGATGATTCAAGCACTCTTGCTCCTTTTAAAAATCTTTGGTAATAGTATTAATTATCTATATAGAAACTTATTGTGGCTTTGCTTCCAAAAACTTAACAAGGTTTTTGGCTCTAAAAAACAAATTTTTAGAAAAGGTTAAAAACCAACTCGCAACCACTTCTTCTAATGGAAATCACAATGCTAGGCACAAGCTGCATGGTGCCGACAAAAGAAAGGAATGTGCAAGGGATTTATGTAGAGTACAAAGGAGAGGGCATACTCTTTGACTGTGGAGAAGGCACCCAGAGGCAGATGAACATTGCAGGCATTAACAGGAATAAGATAAGAAAAATTCTGATAACTCACTGGCACGGGGACCATGTCTCTGGATTAATCGGATTGCTACAAACCATTAGCAACAACGAGAACCCGCAAAAAATTTCATTGTATGGGCCAAGAGAAACCAAGGAACGATTGCTGCATTTGCTCAGGAGCGTTGGCTTTGAGCATGAGCGTCTGGAAATAGATGTGAAAGAGTTGAACCCTCAGGGAATAGAGATAATCTATCAGAACGAAGATTACCTTATAGAATGCGCTTACATGGACCACAAGATGCCCTGCCTTGGCTACAGCCTGGTGGAGAAAGATAAGAGGAAGATTAACATGGCAAAAGCCAAAAAGCTCGGGTTGAGAGAAGGACCGCTTATTGGTAAGTTGCAAGCAGGCCACAGCGTGAGCTTTAAAGGCCAGACAATCCATCCAGATGATGTTTCTCACATCCAGAAAGGCAAGAAATTAACAATCATACTCGACACTCTGCCATGCCAGAATGCTTATGAGCTTGCAAAAGAAGCAGACATACTAATAGCAGAATCAGCCTACACTTCAGAGCTGGCAGAGAAAGCCCAAGAATACAAGCACCTCACCACTCAAGACGCAGGCTTAATAGCAACCAATGCCCATGTTAAGAAACTGATAATCACGCATTTCTCCCAGAGATACAAGAGCAACAAGGAATTAGAAGAGGAAATCAAGACTTTTTTCAAGGAGAGCCAGGCTGCTTATGATTTTATGAAGATAAAGCTTTAATAATTATTTCTTGCTTTTCTCCATCATTTCCCGCTCTTTTTTCCTTGTTTCAAGATACTCTTTGTACTCTGAAACATCAGTAGGATACCCGCCAGTAACACAGGAAAAGCACAACTCGTTTTGGGGCACACCAATTGCTCTGCCAAATTCTGTGTGCGGAAGATAATTAACACTATCAGCCCCAAGCTCGCGAGTTATGGCTTCAAGGTTCTGCCCCTGCCTTGCAGCAATAAGCTTCTCTCTCTCAGGAGTGTCAATTCCATAAACACAAGGCCAGCTAATCATGTCATAAGTGCTGAACACATGCACTTCAAGAGCGCCAAGCTCTCTTAATTTCTTAATAATAGCTGCCAAGGTCGTGCCTCTCACAGTGCTGTCTTCCACCAAGGCAATCCTTTTTTCTTGAACCTGGGATTTTATCCATATCATCTTATCAACCACTGCAAGCTCCCTTTCCTTCTGAGTAGGCTCTAAGAAGCTCCTCACAGTTCCGCGCACAATCATTCCTTCCCTGTAATCCTTGCCCCAAGCATGAGCAAGCTCAATAGCAGCAGGAATCGCTGTCTTAGGCACAGCCATAACCACATCAACGCAATCCTTTTTTTCAGAATAATAATCTGCTATTGCCCGGCCCATGCCAAGGCGCGCATCATAAACCTTAACTCCTTTAAGGTCAGAGTCAGGGCCTGCAAAATAATTATGCTCAAAGCTGCAGAAAGCCTCATCTTCCTGATGAATTATCCCGGAATAAACATTAAGCTTTTCATCAACAAAAACAGCTTCGCCATGCTCCACACTTCTTATGTTTGCATAGCCTCCTATGTAGTTAAACACAGAAGTTTCAGAAGCAAAAGCGTACGTGGTGGTTTCACCTTCTTTTTTTGTGCCAAATGAGAGAGGCCTGAAGCCATGAGGATCCCTGAAAGCCAGCAATCCCCTGCCTGCGAGTATGGCAACAACTGAATAAGCTCCGTTAACATAATACTTGCCTTCCTTTTGCATAATATCCTCGAGTGAAGGATAAAGCTTTTTCTCAAGATAGTTATTGATATCCCTGGTTTTCTCATGCCTTCTTTCCAAAAGATTCTGGGCAAGCGTCATCATCAAAACCTCTGCATCACACTCTGTCCTG
>DATEYH010000017.1:0-2626 GCA_035256305.1 Candidatus Nanoarchaeia archaeon | reverse complement strand
GCTATCAGGCAGTTGAATTCTCCGCTTCTAAAGGCTTCGAGAATCTCCTTCTGTTTCTTCTGGCTCATGCCTGTGTCTTTCTTCTTCATCTGCCCCACAAAAATCTTTGATTTGACTCCTATTGCGTCCATAACCTCTTTTATGTTGCTCGTAGAATCCCTGTATTGATTGAAAATTATTATCTTGACATCTTTTTTCTTTTCTAATTCGTCAGCAACAATGCGCCTGAGCTCCTTAATCTTGGGATGCTCTGCTCCTTGCTGGATTAGGTTTTTTGTTTTCATCAAAGCACTCCTAAAGTTCAAATCCCTTACCAGGTGTTGCACAGCCTTCACCCTCGTCTTGGCAGACTCTTCCTCTAGTTTTGAGAAATATTCCATCAAAGGCTTCAACCCTTGAGTTTCCACGAGCTCAAGAGCATGTTGTAGCTTTAATGCTTCGGCAAGAAGGCTAATGCTCCTCAGAATCCCAAAATCTTTTTCACCACTCGTCATCTTGGCGTATAACGCCCTTTGCAGCTCAAGGAGGGCTGTCTTGCTGTAACTCGAAACGCTGCCATACATATAGCCGAGCTTTTTCACAGTCTCAAGTTTTTGCTCAAAAGCAGCTCTGAGGTAATCCCTGACCTGCTCAAAATCCTTTGGCAGCTCAACCTTGACCCATTCCACGTCAATTTCCTTGATATAAGGTTTGACATCCGGGTCATCATAAGAGCGTATCTCAATCTCTTCAATAAATAAGTTCTTGCACACCTCTTTTATCTTTTCCTCATCAGAGCCAGGAGAGGCTGTTAACCCAAGAATCCTCGGGTGCTCTGCTCTTTTCATGTATTGCTTTGCAAGAAAGACATAGGCATAATCTCCTACTGCCCTGTGAGCCTCGTCAACTACCAAAAGGCTTGCCTCTTTCAAAGAAATCCTGTTAGTGATAATATCATTTTCCAACCCTTGTGGCGTGCTAACAATGATCCTGCTCTGCTTCCACAATTCTGCTCTTTTTGCCGGCCTTACCATGCCTGTGAATAAGTTCACCTCTCCGGCATCCAATTCTAAGTGCTTACGCATAGAATCCACGTGCTGGTCGCAAAGAGGCCTTGTTGGCGCAATGATAAGTATCTTGCTTCCGGGATAATTACCTAGGCGGCTAGCTGCCAGCAGCACTGCTATGTTTGTCTTTCCCAACCCGGTTGGTAGCACCACCAAGGTGTTCTTCTTTACAGCAGTGTCCAAAATGGTTTGCTGGTAAAGCCTTGGTTCAAATCCACGAATCATTTTTTAGGGGAAAGAAACCTTCCCTAGTTTATAACGCTTATGTAACTTTTGTATAGACAACTAACTAAAGTTGAAAATTAAAAAAAGAATAAAAAAGAAAAAGTTGGGAAAAGTTTATCGGCCTCTTGCCATCTTGGCTCTTGCAACATTACCCTTCTTGTCAATGAAGTAGAGCCATCCTTTCTCCTTCTTGACGCGCGCTTGTGCTATTACTTGTGCCATTAAAGGTCACCCCCTAATTTTAACTTATCCGACTATTTATTTAGATTTAATAAGGATAAATTATGTTCTTATTCTTAAATGTTTTGGTTTTAGCGACGAAAGATTTAAAAAGCCTAAAAAAAGAATGTAAAGCTTCTTATTTCTCGAATCTGGAATAGTAAATTATTGTGATTAAGATTCCTATTATCAAGGCAAGAATATAAGAGAACACCTTGAATAAGAGGATGAGGGCAGCAAAGCTAATCACTGTGACAAAGACAAGCACAAAGGTCCATCTCGATGCTATGAAGATATAAAGTCCGGTTGTTCCTCCTTTGAACTGCCTTAGCTTCTCGAATGTTGGTATTGGGAGTAAGGACCAAACAGCTATTAAGAGGTTTGCAACAATTACTGCATACACAAAAGAATTCTTGGTGGCAAGGAAAAGCGGAGCAATCAGTCCAACTATGACTATGTTAGAAAGTGGACCTGCAAATGCTATAAGCCCCAAGTCAGTGTGCTTTACGCCTCCTCTGAAAACTCCAACTCTTAGCTTAGGGATAATATCGTAGAAAAGCGTGCCTGGAAAGAATAAAGGTATATAGCCATAAGAGAAAAAACAAACTATGACCCCAAGAATTAGTCCGTTAATCCAGTATTTGTATTCAGAAGAATAGCCTAGCTTCAAAGCCATAAGCTTTTGCATTGAGAAATGAATTAGCAGGGAAAAGAACAACACAAGAAGTACTATGATAAAATTCGCAACATAGTTCAGAGCAGTTTTCCCTTCAACAAGGTCAAAAAAACCCCATCCTTTGACAAGGGTGAGCGAGAAAGATGCAATCACACAGGTAATCAGGAGCCTTTGTAGCTCTTTTTTGGAGAATCTCCAGCGCTTTTCCACTCTTGTAGCAAATTCGTGCATAATAAAAACAGTATTGGGGATTAAGGTTTATATAGATTTCTTTTTGGGCTTATTTTAGGTTTATTTTTATGCCAAGCTCTTGATTAGCCTCAGCAAGTCTGCCTCATGTCCCGCCCCAATAATGACCATTGTTTTCTTGTCAGGATAATTCTCCATTATCGATCTTAGCTTTAAGGCCATGACCTTGTTTCTTTCCTCAACCAACACCTTGTAAAGTCCGGGATACCTT
>DATEYH010000016.1:0-8649 GCA_035256305.1 Candidatus Nanoarchaeia archaeon | reverse complement strand
TCATAAAAAAGTTGTATTTTCATTTTTGCTTATCTTCGTAAACCAGCTTAACGCTCTTCAAGGCTTCAGAAACAAGCTCAGTAATATTAATCTTTTCTTCTTCATACTCAACCTTTTCCAGCCTTGAGGTTGTTGCTGGGTGCTGGGGTAGGTAAGGGCAGCCAGGGCTTTTCTGTATTGATAATTCGTAAGTTCCGAATTGTTTTGCAATCTTTACTGTATCATTCTTATCAAAGCTCAGCAGGGGCTGCAGGACTTTCATCTTAACAGCTCTCTGGATTACTGCCATGTTGTCAAGGGTCTGGCTAGCCACCTGGCCCATGTTCTCTCCTGTTATCAGGAAGTTGCATTTCTCCTTCTCAGCCAGCTTCTCAGCAATCCTTAGCATCATCCTCTTGCAATAGATGCAGGTGAATCTCGGATTGCACCTTTCCCTGTAAGCATCATGTGCCTGCCTTAATTCTGCAAAAAACAATTGCTTGACACCGGCCTTTTTTGCCAATTCAACTACTTTCTTATTTTCTTTATCATCATCCCAGAAATTAAGGTGAAGAGCAATAACCTCAACTCCCTTGTCAATCATCATCTTTCCAGCTACTGGGCTGTCAATGCCTGAGCTGAGGAGGAGTAGGCCTTTCATGATACATCATTCATTATTTTTTCTTGCACACAAAGAACGCATGGTCTCTTTCAAATGGCTCTAGTTCTCGGTAATCAACTATCACCATGCTGCTCTGCTCCAGCTGCCTTCTTACTTCGCGGAATATCTCTTTTGGGTGCTTTGTGACATCAACACTCCTTGCCTTGACTGCTAATAGGCCGAATCCTCCTTTTTTCAGGAAGGCATCGCAGTTCTTGAGAAAAATCTCTACCTGGTTTTTCTGGGCTATGTCCTGGTAAACATCATCAACCTGTTTTGTGACCAGCTCCCTGTACTCTTCAGGATGATTGGCGTCTGCGAGTATTGGAGCCATGTTATCTCTCTCCTCGCAAACAAAGATTAAGTCTCTGACTACTCTTGGTGCATTGTCTATGCAGAACACAAATCCTTCCTTGCCAACAAGGTCTGAAACATAGCTTGGAGTGAATCCGTGGCTTGCTCCGAGGTAAAGCACCAGGTCCTTGTCCTTGATGCCTATCTGTGATGCTCCTTTCTTTATTGATGCTCCTAGCTTGCTCCTGCTCACATCCCATGAGCGGTATTCTGTTCCTCCTTCCCTGACCAGCTCCTCGCTAAAGAAGCTCTTGCCAGGAGTCAGGTTTTTAGTATAGATAAGTCTCCTGCTTTTCTTATCATCGAACACATTGAACTTGTTGATTTCTTTCATATTGTCAGCTCTTATTTCCTGAATACAACCTTGTAAAGGATTATCCTGCTAAGGCTTACGCTGTACATTATCACGCTTATAACATTGAACACTACCATCAGGAAATCCACTTTTATTATCATTGAGAGCAATCCAAGCACCAGGGCTGTCTGCGCTATCATGATGTAGCTTGAGGTGTGCTCAAAATAAACATGCTTCTTGCCTGTCTCATGAATCCTCTCCTCGTATATCATCCAGAAGTAAAAGATAAAGCTCAGGATAAGGGTCACAAGGTAGAACATCATCTCGTCTTTCAGGTAGTAAAACACAAATCCTAGTACGATTATCAGAACTAGTGCAACAACTTCCTGCTCAAACAACAATAGCTTGTCGTGCCTGGATATTTTCATGTTAGTCCACCCCTTTTATTTGCTTTATTTGAACCTCTCCTCTAGCTCTTTCAGCAGCTGGTCTGCTATGAACTTGCCTTTGAAATAATCCACTCTTACTGCAAGGAATAACTTGTCAGCCAATGCTCTCGCAGCCTTGCCTTTTTCCTGCTTCTTTGCCTTCTGGACTAGTTGGTGCTGGAGCAGGTAGCCGTACTTTGGAGGCCTTGCTCCTGTTCTTATATGCCTGAACAAAGCCTTTTCTGCCCCAAGCAACTGGATAGTGCTGCTTCTCATCATTGCAAGCCTCTTAAGGCTGCCTGCCTCATTAAGCAGCTTTGCGCCTATATGAGCTCCTGCAATCAGGGTAAAGTTCGGGCAGTAGGCTTTCATTGTCTTCTCAAGGTATTCTTCCAGCATTTCCTTTTCTTTCAGAAGGCTGGTTATTATGATTGCTAGGGAGAGTATTGGCTCAAGGTCTTGTTCTGCCAGTTCGCAGCCCATCTCATCCTTTACTTTAGGCTCCTTGGCTTCTTTTAGCAAGGTTTTCTTGTCTGCTTTTAGCACTAGCCTGACAAAAGCCTCATTGTCAGCTACTTTCTTCTCAAGCTCAGGAAAGTAAAGCGCATACCACTCCCTCAGCCTCTTGGTCAGGGTGTTGGCTGTCTTAGCAAGCTCCTCAACATTGTTTATAGCATTGATTATGAACAAGTCAGGATTAACGCTTTCCTTGACACCCTTTTTTGCCAGCTCAAGGTTTTTTCTCCGAAGCTCAGATAATGTGCTCATACGAATGATTAGTGAGAATACTCTTTTAAATGTTGCTAAAAATGCACTTCCGCCGGAAAAATCAGGGTTTTTTATTGAGAGAGTTTATTAATAGGTTCTTATGGTGGTAGAAATGCAAAGCTTTAAATATTAGTTATACATAAATATAACTGGAATATAACTAAAAATAAGGTGAACACCATGGCGGTCGAAGTAACGCTAAGAAAATGGGGAAACTCAATAGGAGGCGTATTCCCAAAAAGCTTTGTGGAAGAGCACGGCTTGAAGCCTAATGAAACAATACTAGTGGATGTTATGAAGAAAACTGATTTGACACCTATTTTTGGCAGCCTTAAGTTCAAAAGAAGCGCGCAAGAAATGAAAGACGAGGCAAGAAAAGGATGGGACTAAAGCCCGTGGATTCAAAGGCATATTTTTTCGATACATACGCCTTCATCGAAGCCATCAATGGAAACAAGAACTATCAGCCTTACATGAAAGGCTCTACCATTATAACGACGATGCTTAACCTGATGGAGCTACACTACATCACACTCAAAGATATCGGCGAAAGGATGGCTGACACACATTACGAGTTCTTCAAAGGCCTAGCAATCGAGATAAGCGACGATATTATAAAGAAAGCTAACAGGTTCAGATACGCCAACAGAAAAAAAGGCTTATCCTATGTTGACTGCATCAGCTACACTATTGCAAGAATGAGAGGAATACCCTTCCTCACAGGCGACAATGCTTTCAAGGGCATGGAAGGCGTGGAGTTTGTCAGGTGATTTCTAAAGCGCACCAAAACAAGCAAATCTGTGATTTCCAAAAATTATATTTTTGGATTCACAAATCTAAGATTTGTGATTTGCTGTGCTCAAAAACTTGTTTTTGGCATGGGAGCAATGAAATTGCTAACATGCAAAGAGCTTTGCTCTTTGGCACTCAAAAGCTTTGCTTTTGTTGTTCCTGAAAATCCTTTATTTTCAGAAACCTTTATATATTAGTAGCTGGCAGCAAAATAGCCTTATGGCAATAGACTTTAAGGAAAGGCAGAAGAAGATGCCGCTTGCAGAGCTCAAGGAGAAGATAAGCCATTTCCTTTACAGGCAGTTCATTGACTTTGAGAGGGACAAGCTTATCGAGGTGAACAGCCACGAGGCCAGGCCTTCATTTTATCTTAACAAGCAAGCCATTATCATTGATTGCGTTAAGAGCGCAACCCCAGGGAACCCTGAGTACGAGGCAATGCTCAAGGATTATTCTGGTGACGAGTTTAAGATTCTGATTCTTGACCTGAGCCAACTTGATAGGAAAGAAGTGGATGATTTCTTGAAAGAAAAATTGCCTGCGCTTGGCTGCAAATTATGACGTGATTAGTTGAAAACAGAAACTCTGTGTTTCTGGTTCAATTACAAGGTAATTGAAAATGTTGCGCCTAACTACGCCGATTTATTAATCCGTGCTACCGAGCAAATCAGATTGCGAGGGTAGCACCCTTTGCCTAAAGGTTACAAAAATCCTTTGGATTTTTGAACCTCAAAAAGCTACGCTTTTTGTAGGGTTTTGCCAACAGGCAAAAGGCTTTTGCGCAATAATCTTTATAAACCCTCTTCCTTACCCTATCTAACATGGCAGAAGACAAAAAGGAAAGATACAAGCTTAGCGCTAAGCAAAAGCTTAAGCTTAAGCATGTTGTAAAGGAACTTGAACAGTATAAAGGAAGGCATACTGAGCTCGTGTCAGTTTATATTCCATCAGGCTATGATATTGTCAAGATAATCAACCACTTGCAGCAGGAGCAAGGAACAGCGACTAACATCAAGAGCGCTAGCACCAGGAACAATGTGATCAGCGCCCTGGAAAGGATGGTTCAGCACCTTAGGCTGTTCAAGCAGACACCTCCCAATGGCTTGGCTGTATTCTCAGGCAATGTTGCTGAGCGAGAAGGCCAGCAGGATTACAAGGTCTGGAGCATTGAGCCGCCAGTACCTCTTAACATTCGCATCTATAGGTGCGACAAGGAGTTTGTGCTTGAGCCATTAAAAGACATGGTAGAGTTAGAAGATGTTTATGGCCTGGTAGTCATGGACAGGCGAGATGCTACCCTTGCAATCCTGAAAGGTAAAACCATCATCCCATTACAAACCACTCACTCAGAAGTTCCTGGCAAGATACGAGCAGGAGGGCAGTCAGCTCCGAGATTCGCAAGGCTGAGGGAAGGGGCCATCAAGGACCATTACAAGAAAGTCGCTGATCACATGAAAGAGCAGTTCCTGTTCATGAAAGACCTGAAAGGCATATTGCTAGGAGGGCCGAGCACCACTACAAATGACTTCCTGAACAAAGGCTACCTTACAACTGATGTCCGCAACAAAATAATAGCTGTCAAGGACTTAAGCTACACAGGAGATTTCGGATTGCAGGAGTTGCTTGAGCGAAGCCAGGACGTGCTTGCAGAGGAAGAAGTTGCAAAGGAAAAAAGCTTGATGCAGAAATTCTTTAACCTGCTTGCGACTAAGGCTGAGATGGTAAGCTATGGAGAAAAGCACGTCAAGGAATGCGTGATGATGGGAGCAGTTGATATTCTGTTATTGTCAGAGACTGTTGATGAGAAGCTAATGGATGAGCTGGATGCAGAAGCAAAGAAGTATGGGAGCAGCATAGAGGTAATATCCATTGAGACCAGGGAAGGAGTTCAGCTAAAAGAGATGGGAGGGATTGCTGCAATACTCAGGTATCCTGTGCATGTGTAAAGATTTTAGCGTAAAATTATAATTAAGTCTAAGGCCATAAAAAATTAAAAAAAGAAAAGTTTAAGAATACCACTAGACTTACAATCACAAAAATAAGGGGGTAACCAAAATGAATATTTTTGGAGGGTTATTAGGAATTGTTGCGCTGATATGCGCGATTTGGGTAATCTATGATGTGCTAGTGAACAACAAGAGCTTAAGTGATACAGCAAAGCTTGTCTGGATAATCTGCGCAGTGCTGTTCAGCATAATCACTGCCATCGTATATTTGTTAATAGGCAGGAAAAAATAGATTACTTTTTTTCTTTTTTTATAACAAAAACTTGTGGGCTCTTAAGCCTATGATCTCGTGTCCTCTTGCTAGTTAAGTTAGTAGAAACAGAAACCATTAAAAGCAAGTTTCTTATCAATAACTGCATCATGAACCTTGCTGAGCGCGCTTTTGTTGAATTATTCCCAGAGAAAAAGCTAGCCAAAGAGCTGAAAGTAAAATACTCGCGGGCTTTTAATCCTTACAACGCAAATGTGAGGTACACTCCTCTGAGCATGACTTTCAGGCTTTCAAGGGAATGGAAACAGGTCAGCGAGGAGATAAGGATCGGATTAATCCAATCCCTTCTTGTCAAGGTTTACAAAGAAAAGAAAAGAAACATTAACATCGACTTGTACGAGAACTTCATAAAGAATATCGGGGATTATTCTGAGGTAAGGGAAAGCGACCCTTTGCTTGAGCAGAGCTTTAAGCGAGTGAATGAGAAGTATTTCAGCGGCTTTCTTGAGAAGCCTAACCTGAGGTGGGGCGGGAACAGCTTTTCAAAGCTAGGAACTTATGAGTACGGCTCTAACATGGTCACAATCTCAAACATATTCAGGCAAGACCAGGAATTATTGGATTACATAATGTATCATGAGCTCTTGCACAAGAAGCACAAGTTCAGCACCAAGAATGGCAGGAGCTATCATCACACAGGCAAGTTCAGGAAGAAGGAAAAGGAGTTTGAAAATCCTGAGATAGAGAAGAAGCTCAAGAATTTCCTTACAAGGAAGAAGGTTAAGAGCTTGCTCAGCAGGCGGTGGTGGTAAGCACGTTGAAAATCTCTTAACAGTGCTACCGAGCAAATCAGTTTGTATGCAAAACTTGTTTTGCATGCTCAAAATGTAAATTTTGTTGCGAGTGTAGCACCCTTTACAAGCGAAATCCCTTGCGGATTTCGTTGTGCCAAAAACCTTTGGTTTTTGAGCACCCCAAGGCTTTTGCTGTAAGCAAAAGGCTTGCGCGAAAACTTTTTATACTAATGAACTGATTAAGGGATTATGCAACCAGAAATCATTGTTATTGCAGGAATAATCTTCTTAATGATTTTATTTCTCATATTCTCGTACCGCTCCCACTCAAGGCAGAGGAAAAGGGTGCAGGAGCTTTGTGCCAAGGAGTTCCCGAGCATCTCTTATAAAAAGCATGAGCTTGACTCTAGCCATGACTCAAGTGTTGAGGATTTCCTTAAGGAAGAAAGATTCCAGGCTAATCCTGAATTAAAAGAGGCATTAAGAAAGCTCAGGATTATGCACTTCGGAAGGATTCTAACCTTATTCGCTATCATACTATTAATAGTAATCCTGGCTATGAGGCTTACGCAGGCTTTTTAGCAAAAAGAAGAAAGAGTATAAGTTCTGTGCATCCTTTGCTTTAGCTCTGGCGAGAGGTAGCTGTTAGGCCAGCCTTTCATCAACTTAGTAAGTATCTCCTTGTGCGCTGCTTCAAAATCTGTGTTTGCATCTGCAAACTCCTTCTTTACCCTCTCATAATCAAAGCCAGCTAAATCCATGCCCGCATTCAGCACACTGGCTTTGAACTCTTCAGCATAATCTATGCCCCTCTTATACACGTCTGCATGTATTACCAGGTTATCATTTTTTAATTCAAGAACATTATAAGTTATCTCCAGCTTAACAGGGTTTTTTAGCTTTCCATTCTTTACATCAGGCGCAACCAAATCATAAAGCTTTAGCATATCCTTTATCCCAACCCTTACGCAGCCGTCTGAACTCGGAGTGCCAATGGTGAATTCATCAGTGGTGGAGTGGATCACATTCCTATCATTCCAATACGCATAGCCATTAGCAGTGCTCTTCACCTTAATGGCCAGGCTTCGCATGTCCTTGTAAGGCATCTTGTAGCCAGTTGGCTCTCCACTCTCGTCATAGGTGTTGGTCCAGTAAATCACATCACCCCTCTTCTTGTTGTACTGCGGATAATCCTGGCCATATCTGAAGATTACTCTCTCCCTTTTCTCGCTCACAACTCCTTCGCCAAAAGGGGTGGGGTCTCTTCCATAAGCATTCCTTCCTATGCTGATTGTAAAGACGTACTTCTCATCCAGGCTTAGAAGGGTTAGCTCATA
This sequence comes from Candidatus Nanoarchaeia archaeon, assembly GCA_035256305.1. Classification (GTDB taxonomy): domain Archaea; phylum Nanobdellota; class Nanobdellia; order Woesearchaeales; family SM23-78; genus SM23-78. The sequence continues at coordinate 1,024 of DATEYH010000016.1, read as the reverse complement.
AGCAGGCAGGTTAATTATTATTCTTTGCTCAAGATTATCTGACACTGATATTTCACCTGGCAAGAAAGGATCAACCAAAGCACCAAGGCAAAGCCCTGAGGCTTGTTTCAAGAACTCTCTTCTTTGCAATACAGCCATGATAACTGCGGTTGTCAAAAATAGTTTTTAAGCTTTGCGGAATATCACAATATCTTTATCTATCTCAGAGTAGTCACTTAAGAAATCTTTATAAACAAATAAACACTACCTCGAATAGTATGAATTTGAGCGACACAGTGAGGAGATTGACAAAAAAGCCAGGATTTAATCATGAGCCAGAATTGTTCGAAGGGCCTGCTGTTATTGAGCAGCCAGAGGAAAATGTTATGGAGCTTTTCTTCCCAAGGGAGAAAGGAAATAAGTTCATAGAGCTCACGGTAAATTCTCGGGAAAAGGAATATTGCATCCAATTTGTCCAGACAAGCGACCACACCCCTGCTTCTATCACAAGAAGCAGGAACATAGACGAGCTGATAAAGGATTATTCTCAAGGAAATAAAATCTATGTTGAAGGCAAGCTCTTCCTAAACAAGGCTAGCTTGTTATTCAGAAAAAGAGTTCCTAAGATAAGCCAGTACACAGGCACAATAAGGGTTAATGGGAGAGATGCTTACAAGTTCTTTGTTGATTATGAGAAGCCAATAGCAGAATCTGTTCTTATAAAGCTAAAAGATTAAGCTGGTAAAAGGCTGAGCTAGTTCTTCCTGCGTTAGTCCTTTCTATACTTGCACCAATAGCACTTGTCATTGCATCCAGGCCTGTCCCCTTTCAAAAGCTCAACTGCCTGTCTAAAAGTCTTGTAAGCCTGGTCTGAGTGAGTAGTGATCTTCTCCACCTGGACCTTGAAATCAACCCTTCCCTCAGCCTTCACTCCAATAGGGATGTAATACACAAGATAAGCATAGCCAGGCTGCTTAAACCCGTTCTTCTCAAGCATCAAGGCATAGCAGTCAAGCTGGTTCTGATAATAGCTTGTGCTGTCCTC
>DATEYH010000015.1:0-4507 GCA_035256305.1 Candidatus Nanoarchaeia archaeon | reverse complement strand
TCGTGCTCAAACCCTACGCTCCTGAGCAGATGCAGCAATCGTTCCTTGGTTTCTCTTGGTCCGTATAATGAAATTTTTTGCGGGTTCTCGTTGTTGCTAATGGTTTGGAGCAGCCCTATTAAGCCAGAAACATGATCTCCGTGCCAGTGGGTCAGGAGTATTTTCCTTATCTTGTTCCTGTTGATGCCTGCAATGTTCATCTGCCTCTGGGTACCTTCTCCACAGTCAAAGAGTATGCCTTCTCCTTTGTACTCTACATAAATCCCTTGCACATTCCTTTCTTTTGTCGGCACCATGCAGCTTGTGCCTAGCATTGTGATTTCCATAAGTTAAGGGTTATTAGAGTTGGTTTTTTAATCTTTGCAAAGCCACAATAAGTTTCTATATAGATAATTAATACTATTACCAAAGATTTTTACAAGGAGCAAGAGTGCTTGAATCATCATGGCAAAGAAGGAAAAGCAGAAAAAAGAGAAGGCTAAAAAGAAAAAGGTTGAGCTAGAAGAAGAAATAAAAATAATGGAAGAAGAGATTACAACCAAAGAAACTGGCCAGGAAAAGCCAGCAGCTCCCTTGGCAGAAGAAAAAATCCTTGCTCCTGTGCAACCAGAGAAAGAGGAAAAAGAAGAGAGCAAGAAAAAAGAGGTTGTGAAAGCCATCTTTGCAAGGGAAAGAATCCTGACAGAAGCAACAGATGAGTCAAGAGCACTCTATGACCGGAGTGCTTATGGCCAGGTACTGGATGACGGCAGAATCCAGCTAGCCCTGCCAGAAGCCCTCTATCTCCTTGAGAAAGGCAAGATACAAATATTTGAAGGAAAAAAGAAGATAACCCAAGAAGAATTAATAAGAAAGGCAAGGAAGGTTGAGCCTAATTTCTGGATAAGGTATTGCGTGTTCAAGGACATGAGGAACCGAGGCTATATAATCAAGACAGCGCTCAAGTTCGGAGCAGACTTCAGGGTTTATGACAGGGGAGTAAAGCCAGGAGAAGACCATGCAAGATGGATAATCTTCCCTGTGCACGAAGGAGAAACCCTGACCTGGTACGAGTTTGCAGCCAAGAACAGAGTAGCTCACAGTACCAAGAAAAGGCTGATGATGGGCATAGTGGATGATGAAGGAGATGTCACCTATTACGAGATTAAATGGATGAGACCCTAAATAGAGATAAAGTATATAAACCTCTTTCTAGTACTAAAAAAGGTTAAAATGCAAATGATTAGCAAAGATGCTGTTCTAAGAATAGTCCAGCAGAAGGGCCCTGTCATTCCGAATGACATAAGGAAGGAGATGGGAGGAGAGAACATGCTCATATCAGCAATTCTCTCAGAGCTGGCCAGCGATGGAAAGGTAAAAGTCACAAATACCAAGGTCGGAGGCACTCCTGCTTATTACACTGTTGGCACAGAGTTCAGGCTCCAGAACCTGATGAAATACCTTAACACCAAGGACAGGGAGACTGCTGAGTATTTGCGCCTGAAAAAAGTGCTCAAGGAATCTGATCTCACTCCTCTTTTAAGAGTAAGCCTGCGTAATATAAGGGATTTTGCAAAGCCGCTCGAGGTAAGTGTTAAGGGACAAAGAGAGATTTACTGGAAATGGTACATGCTGCCAACGCCAGAGGCAGAAAAGCTAATACTCAAGGATGTCAAGCCTGCAAAAAAGGCTGAGATTCCTGTAATAAAAGCACCTATTAAGGAAGAGCCAAGAAAGATTGAGATTAAAAAAGAAGAAATAAAGAGAGAGGAAATAAAAAAGCCAGAGATAAAAATTGAAGTTAAGCCTGAGGTTAAAAAAGAAAAGCCTTTATTGGCCGCAGGCGCTGCTCAAAAACAAAGTTTTTGGCAGCACAAAAGCCCTGCTTTTGACGCAACAAAGAAAGAGGAAACAAAAGAAACAGGCGAACTGCAAAAAGCACTCGGATTATCATCTGAAGAGCTGGAAAAGGAAAAAGACTCTTTCTTCAAGAAAGTGTTACAATACTTCATTGAGAATGATATCCAAGTCATTGAGTACAAGATTGTTAGGAAAAAATCAGAGATTGACATTATGCTGGCAGTTCCCTCAAGGATTGGGAGCCAGGAATATTATTGCAAGGCAAAGAACAAAAAAAAGATTAATGACGGTGATTTAAGCAGCATCTATGTCCAAAGCCAGGCAAAGAGATTGCCAGTAATATTCATCACCACAGGAGAGCTCAGCAAAAAGGCAAGGGAGATGCTGGCCAAGGATTTCAAAGGCATGATTGTGAAGAAGATATAGGTATTAATAAAAATGGTTCTGCCACTTTCTCACTGGAAAAAGCTTTATCAGAAGCTCAAGCACCAGGCGCTTTGCATTGATGTTGAAGCAACCCATTGGAATGGGCCAATCTCAATTATCGGAGTTTACAAGCCAAAAGAAGGAGAGATAGAATATACTGCCTATGTTAAAGACATTAATCTGACAGCTGAAAGTCTAAAAAAAGCTTTTGCAGGCTGCAAGCTGCTCATCACCTTCAACGGCATGAGCTATGATGTGCCTGAGATAAAAAAGCAATTCCTAGGAGCGATTCCAGATAATATGCCTGTGATTGACCTTTACCTGCTTGCAAAGAGTATGAACATGGATGGAGGATTAAAGATTCTGGAGAAGACCTTTAACATATTCAGAAAAGAGGAAGTGGAGAACAAAAGGAGAATCTCTACAAAATACTGGAAAAAGTATGAAGCCACTGGAAACGAGAAAGTCCTTGAAACCCTGATAGAATACAACAGGCAAGACACCATCAACCTCTACCCTCTGGCTGAGAAGATAATGGAGATGATAGAATAAAATGGGCCTCGCCATCACTGAAATATTAACTCCTGAAACAATTAGCATTGAGGACTTGAAGAACAAGACTCTTGCTGTTGATACTTATAACCTTCTCTACCAGTTCCTGAGCAGCATAAGGCAGGCTGACGGCTCTCTGCTGATGGATAGCAAGGGGAGGGTTACCAGCCATCTTTCTGGGTTGTTCCACAGGATTACAAGGCTCATGGGCTATGGAATGAAATTTATCTTCTGCTTTGATGGAGAAGTTCCTGAGCTTAAGAACAGGGAAAGAGAGCGAAGGAAAGAAATCAAGATTGAGGCTCAGAAGAAATACGAGGCAGCGGCAAAGAAAGAGGATTTGGATGAGATGAAGAAGTTTGCTGCAAGAACAAGCAGGTTAACGCCAGAAATGATAGAGGATGCTAAAGAGCTCATCAAGGCTTTGGGTCAGTGCATTGTTCAGGCTCCTAGCGAGGGAGAAGCCCAGGCATCTTATATTGTGAAAAAAGGTGACGCTGATTATGTGCTTAGCCAGGATGCTGACTGCTTTATGTTCGGAGCTCCAAGGATGGTCAAAAACTTAACAATCAGCGGAAAAAGGAAGAAGCCAGGCGCTTATGCTTATGACGAAGTAATGCCTGAAGTTATTGTGCTAAGAGATGTTCTGAAAGAGCTAGAGATTAACCAAGAGCAATTAATTGTGCTGGGCATACTTGTAGGCACTGATTATAACGTTGGCGGAATAAAGGGCATTGGACCTAAAAAAGCCCTTGTGCTCATAAAAAAACACAAGCATAATTATGATGAATTGTTCAAGGAAGCAAAATGGGATAAGAATTTTGATTATTCCTGGAAAGAGGTTTTTGATTTAATCAAGAACATGAAAGTAGCTGACAATTACGAGCTCAAATGGAAAAGCGTTGACAAGGATAAAATATTCAAGGTGCTTGTTGAGGAGCATGATTTCAGCAGGGAAAGAGTTGAGAATGCGTTGGTAAAGCTAGGAGAGAGCAAAGCCAAGTCACAGAAAGGGCTTGGGGATTTCTTCTGAAATTATATCATCTAATCATTTTGTTTCTTCAAGAATTATTTTCTTTTTGAATCCGCCCCTTTCTTCGGATTTCTTTTTTCTGAGGAGCTCTAACTTTTCCTTATCAATCTTCTTAAAATCAGCAATAGCACAGACTACTTCTAAAATATCAGCCAACTCTTCTTCACTGCTGTTTTTTTGAAATTCACCAACTTCTTCATTAAGCTTCTCCTTTAGTTTACCCCAATATTCCTCATCAGAAGCAGCGTGTATAACTGGCACCTTACCTCTTTGCTCTATTATTTCAGGAATCTTGTCACGAACAAGCTTGTTATAAACTGTGTGCTTTTGTTCCTTCAGATTCTTCACAGTATTCCTGATTAAGCGCCAGTCTTCGTCTTTAGGTATGCTGCGCCAGTTGCCTTTTTCAGGAAATCCCAATTCCTCTGCTGACACGTAACGAGCATACATTGGGAAGATGTCTGTGAAAAATGCAAACTTCCTGTTGTCTCTATTCTCATAATAAACATACACTCCTTTTTCTTTCCAGATATCCTTAAGTTCTAGCATGGAGCTTAGTTCCTTGTAATCAGAAAAGTCTCTTCTAAACCTGTAAAACATGTCCTTGCCTTCTGGGAAGGGTATGAGGTGGGAATGCGCATGGAATATTGTCTGCCC
>DATEYH010000014.1:0-2641 GCA_035256305.1 Candidatus Nanoarchaeia archaeon | reverse complement strand
ATGGCAAAGATAATTTATGAATCAATAGGACCCAATTATCAGGTGCCTGGGATTCCTTATGAGGAGACTTTCAAAAATGTGAAGCCTGTGATATTTGACAGGGTGCCTGGCATTGATAATATCAGGGAGCTACTTGATAATTCTGACAAAGACACCCTTACCAATCCTTGGACTGTGCAGGTTGTAAGGGGCTTCAGGGATTACATACCAACCACTTTCAGGAGGATAACCCAGAAGATGCCTAATGAGCTACTGGAGAAATACTTTCGCATAAATGAGGACTGGATTCCTGAGGCGGGGAAGGTTTTGCTCCAGCTCCAGACAGAGATTGACTCTAAATCAGCAACTATTGACGCAGCAATTATCAATTCAAGGAGGGAGCTGGGCACAGTTGTTAACAAGGCCCATGTGCTTAATCGGCTTTACAACATAGGCCAGCTCTTCAGGCACCTGAAGGAAAGGCAGTACCCTATACTATTCGGAGACCTTACTGACATGAATAACTGGGACCATGCGCTGTCAGAGATGAAGATGACTTTCATAGAATACATGCTAGAGGTGCCTGTTGGAAAGAGAAAGTATCCTAGAAAGGTTAGGCAAGTTGAGGTTTCTCCCAAGGAGCTTAACACCAAGTACTGCTATGTTGACTGGCTAAAGGAAAAGCTAAGGGATGACCTGGTAGGGGTGCTGCTCTACGGCTCTGCCGCAAGAACTGATAATCCAGAAGAGTACTCTGATTTTGACAACTGGGTGCGAGTCAGGAATATAAGAAAAGCCCATAAGCTGCTCGCAGGAGCAAAGCCTTTTGTTATTGACGGCAAAGTAGTTGAGTGCAGGGGGAATGATGACAAGGAGCTGCCAGCAGGGGCAAAGCATATCGGGATTCACTTCATGCCTGAGTCAGAGGAATACATTATCAGGCATATAAGGTTCCTGCATGACTCAAGGGAATTCCTCAAGCATACCAAAATCCTTCACGGTGAGTTTACTTTCCCTAAGATACAGCAGGATGAAGTTATAGAGAGAGGGATATCCCAGGCTTATGTAAAGCTGAAAACCATTGCTGGCTCGCTCAACTGGGCTTATTTTGCTCCTGAGAAAATCCTGGGCAAGCCCAACCTCTTCGAGTACATTGTCAAGAATGTGAAATTCTTCATCCAGCACTCATTAAACGCGCTTGAGGAGCCAAAGTTCAGGGATAAGAAGGAGCTGAACATATTGCTCGCAGAGCGCAACATGTTCATACCAGAGTACAAGTCAGACCTGAAGCACATCAAGGAGTCATTAATACAGGCAATGATTGACGTTCTCAAGCTCCAGAAAGAATTGATGGATTCCAAGAGAAAGCCAAACCTTGAGTTCCTGGTGGATAACAAAGAGTATGAATGGAGCTCCCCTGAGATTGATGACTGGGGCAAGTATGATGATGAATAGGAGGGTTCATAAACTATTTAAACAATTTGGCATTTCTAAACAATATGAGCAGGATAATTTTACCTAAGATTTATGTCGAGAAGCTAGACCACCCATTAATCTTCTTAGCAGGACCGATCATGAACGCTCCTAAATGGCAGTATGAAGCAATAGAACTCATAATCTCAGCTGATGATGAGGTGTTGATAGCCTCACCAACAAGAGAGCTAAAAGAGGATTTAAAGAAATATTTAATTCCAGGGATAGAGAATTATTTTCACAGGCAAAGGGAATGGGAGAGGCATTATCTTGACATTGCTTCCCAGATAGGAGCAATCATGTTCTGGCTTCCAGCGCCTGCCGTCCATACGTGCGATGTTGTTTATGGCGCAATGACCAGGATAGAGCTGGGGCAGTGGATGACTAACTACAGACATGATAAATCAGTTCGCTTTTGTGTTGGAACTGATGGGAATTTTCCTGGCTTTAGAACAATAGTTTATGATTTGTTGCATGATGCTCTTGGAAAGGATGTTAAGGGAACATTAGAAGACACGTGCAAAGAGGCAATAAGGTTAGCAAATCAACTTAAATTAATTCCATACACTTAAATTAACCATCAAATCATCTTCTCAAATATCTTGAGGGTCTCTCTTATTAATGGGATGGCTTCAAACATCTCACCTGCATACTCCTCGATAGAGCGAGGCGTCTGGGGAAGAGGCGTGAAGATTGAATTCACCTCATTCTGCTCCAATAACTCTGCCAGCTTGGCTGGCCTGGGCTGCAGCTTGCCGCTATCAGTAAATATTATGTTTTCCTTTCCAAGGAAGAGGAAGATTAGCTCATGGCTAGGGAACAAAGCCTTGAAAGGAGTGATGATGCGATCCGGCAGGGCAGTGTAGAATTCTTCAAAGTCAATGTTCCACCAGCTGTTGATGGCCTTTGACTCGCCTATTACAAGGTACATCTTGGAATCAGAGTGAAGGTAAGCCAAGCCGTCAATCTCGCTCGCCTGGAGCCCTGACTTTTCTTGCTTGTACCAGGCAGAGGGAGTGTTAAGAGGAGTTTTTTTGAGAATCACAAAGTTGCTCTTGCCCTTGTGCTTAAGGAGATAATGCGAGTTATAGGTTGCTACAAACTCCTTGCCCACATGCTCCTCCTTTTCCCTGAGCACTCCGCCAATATTATGAGAGCCAGATTGATTCGCCGTGAGCGACTCAAGAGA
>DATEYH010000013.1:0-4878 GCA_035256305.1 Candidatus Nanoarchaeia archaeon | reverse complement strand
TTATTGAGCCTGCTGCTGAAGAAGGAGCAAGATTGATGATGGCAACAGCAGGAGAGGCAGCCCAGAATATTACCGAGAATATAACCCAGAACATAACCCAAAACATTACCCAGCCACCGCTACGAGAGCCCATCATACAAGTAATCCAGCAGCCACCGCCAACCAATATTGCCCTGTGGTTTCTGATAGGAGCTGCATTCACCATAATCCTCCTGGTAATCTGGTATTGGTTCGTGACAAGGAAGAACAAAGCTAAATAATTCAAAGATTTTTTCTAGAGATACCTCTTTTTCCAGAGAACAAGCACAAAGAGAGCTGCCAACAGCACGCTTATAAACATTAGAAGGGAAAAGGCACTGGGGGAGTGCTGGAATGGGAGATTGATGTTCATCCCGTAGATGCTTGCTACCAGGGTTGGAAGGGCTATCATTACAGTTATGACTGTGAGCACTTTTATCACGATGTTCAGGTTGTTGGATATGATTGAGGTAAAAGCATCCAGGGTGTTGCTCAGAATCATAGAATAGATGTTAGCCATCTGAATGGCTTGCTTGTTCTCATCAATTGCATTCTCTATCAGCCTGGTGTCCTCAGGAGTTTTTATCTTTATGAACTTGTTCTTTGATTGCTCGTGCGCAAACCTGTGGAGCAGGATGTCGTTTGCCCTTAGTCCAGTGTCAAAGTAGACTAGGTCTTTCTCAAGCTCAAGGAGCTTCATCACCAGCTTGTTCTGCAAAGTGGTTTCGAGCTTGGACTCAATATCATACATCTTCTTTTTAATCTCATTGAGATAATCAAGGTAGAGCTTTGTGGCTAGGAACATAAGCCTGAACACCAGATGGGTTTTCGTGAAGGCAAAAGCCTGGCTTTTCAGGTGAGCTGTTACCTCATTCTCAAAATAGCAGATAGTGATAACATTCTCCTTGGTCACCAGTATTCCGAGTGGCACTGTTGAGTACTCAAGAGCATTCCCTTTCTTGTTGTAAGGAATCTTTATTATTATGCAGGTGCACTTTTCATGCTCATCCCAAGATGGGAGCTCATCAACATCCCTCAGGGAGTGCAAGAAGTCATCAGGCACTGGAAAGTCCTTTTTTAGGGTCTCAAGTTCATGCTCCGCCGGGCAGGCCACATTAACCCAGCTATTAGGGCTGAACTTATCAATGGTTTCGAACTTTCCCTCTGAAGGCTTTAGTATCTCAATCATCCTTAGCTCTTGCTCTTTTTATCTAAAACACTATTTAATTGTTTAGGTTTTCTTTTAAGTAGCAACAAAACCGATTTCATTAGCTTTCAAAAAGCTTTTTTCTAATTAACCTCTTTTTTGTTATCTTCATTAAGTCCTTAATGCAGCATAAAACGTGTCGAATATTGGGGTGTCAGTTGTTATGCTTATGAAATCATAGTCAAAATGTTCGCAGGCGTCCTTTATGGCTTGGATGTGATACTCTATTTTGTCCCTGTAATTCCTAAGGAGCCTGTTGCTTATGAAGGTCCTTAGCTTGTTGTGTATCTCGCTATCCTCAAGTATGATGTCTCCGTACAAGACAAGCTTTCTCTCTGTCGGGTCAAGCACCTGGATTACTATGACCTCGTGCCTTGTGAACCTGGAAAGTATGGCTTTTATCTCCTCAATATCGTACAGTAAGTCAGATATCAGGATTATGAAGCTCTTGCTTCGGACGTATTTCTTGTACTCGTCAAGGGTCCTTCCTAGCTCGGATTTTCCCTCTACTTTCAGCTTTTCAAGAAGCGCGAGTATGTTTAGCAACTGGTTCATTCCTTTCCTTGCTCTTAAGTAATTAAGGCTGTCTGAGAAGGTGGAGAAGTTGAACTTCTCATTATTCCTAAGAGCCATGTAGGCAAAGCCCAATCCTATCATGCAGGCATAGTCGAACTTGGTTATTTTCCTGCCGTAATCCATGCTGCCGCTAGCGTCCACTATTATGTGGACTGTCATGTTTCTTTCTTCCTCAAACTGCTTGATGAAGAATTTGTCAGTTCTTGCATACACCTTCCAGTCAATAGCCCTGAAATCATCTCCAGGAACATAATCCTTATAATCAGCAAATATTAGTCCTTGGCCTTCTGCATGGCTCTGCCTTTCTCCGTGATATTTGGATAATACTCTTCTTTTCAGGATTATGTTGAACCTGTCCAGCTCCTTAAGAAAAGATATGTCAATCATGTTCTATTTTCCTTTCTATTACCCAATCATTCCTTTAATAGCTCCCTTATTACGTCATCAGCTGTTTTTCCCTCTCTCTCAGCCTTGAAGTTAAGGATGATCCTGTGCCTGAGCACTGGGTAAGCCATGTCCTCTATGTCCTTTGCACTAACATATTTTCTTCCATTAAGCAATGCCTTCGCCTTTGCTGCCAGGATAAGGCCGATGCTCGCCCTTGGGCTGGCTCCGTACTCAATCAAGTCTTTGGTAGTCCTGGTTTTGGTAACTATTTCAAGCGCTCGTTTCTTGATATCATCAGCTATAGGTACCTGCCTGGTTAGCTGCTGGAGCAGTATCAATGAGTCCCTGCTCAGAAGAGTCCTTACCTTTGGAACCGCCTCTTCCTTGGTGAACCTGTTTATAATCTCCATCTCATCATCAAACTTGGGATAAGTTACGAGTATCTTCAAGAGGAACCTGTCAACCTGCGCTTCAGGCAAGGGATAGGTGCCTTCCATATCAATGGGGTTCTGGGTGGCCAGGACAAAGAAGGGGGCCTCTAAGGCTAGGGTTTGATTGCCTACTGTGACTTGTTTCTCCTGCATTGCTTCAAGCAGGGCTGACTGGGTCTTTGGGGTTGCCCTGTTAATCTCGTCAGCCAAGACTACATTTGCAAACACAGGCCCTTTCTGAAACCTGAACTCCTTCTTGCCTTTCTCCTCCTCAATCACATAGGTGCCGATTATATCACTGGGCATGAGGTCAGGAGTGCTCTGTATACGGCTAAAATGCAAGTCCAGCACATTGGCGATGGTTTTGACCATGGTGGTTTTTCCAAGGCCAGGATAGCTCTCAAGCAGCGCATTGGAATCACAAAGGATTGCTATGAGCACCTGCTCAATAACTTCATCCTGCCCAACAACCACCTTGCTAATCTCTTTCACAACATTACTAAAAGTCTCTTTAAGCTTCTCAATATTACGCACATTCTCAATATTCTTAACCATTTTTTTCGCCTCCGATAATGTTCGAAATCATATTGTTTTAAATATTCTTTATTCTTTGAGTATAATTCGCAGCCTGCTCAGCCTCGTCAAGCACTTCCTGGCTGCTAAAAGCGTCAGGATTAACCCCTATCTCCTGAGGGACTGAGCCCTCTCTTAGCTCGTCTTTCTCAGTCTCGCTAACTTGGTTGAAGTCTATCTCGCTCATGCTGGGATTCATGTTAAGGCTTATCTGATCATTGCCTAGCTTTGCAATGCTGGCCTCGCCATACATAACTTCGGTCTCATTGAACACCAAGTCAGTAATATTGCCTTCAGGATAAGCTTCTTTGCCGCCAGGTATCATGAACCTTAGCTTGTCAAAAGGGAGATCTATCTTTCTCAGGTTAATGCTGAAGGCAGACACGAATACTATTAAGAAGACTATTACAACAGCGCTTATAATCCTCACAATTATCCTCTTGGACTCAAGCAGGTTGCCTGTGGATACTGTCTTCATCTTTTTTTTGAGCTCCTCAAATAACGCTGCCATCATTATGTTATCCTGGCTCATATTGTCATGAGCAGTCCTAAGCATCTCCTTGACCTGGGGGTTGGCGTCCTCCATCTGCTTAAGTCTCATTTTATTGAGGGTGAGGCTGAAGCTTATGATGAAGAAAACCAAGGTGAGAAAACCGGGTATAAGAATGGTGTAGAGCAATTTTATGTTAAAAAACGAGGTGACAAAATAGGCCAGCAGGAACATCATGACTGTGTCAAGGAAGGTGTTAATAAAAGCCACCTTGATCATTTCCAGCTTTACTTCATTGAACAATGATTTTATGCGGTCCATTTTATCTTATCCTATACTAACCAAAGCAGCTGCTTAGCTCCTGTGAATCAGCAGTGTTCCTCAGGCAAGAAACCCTGGTGTTAAGCCGGTCCACCTCCCTGTTAAGGCTATAAATCTGGCTGTTAAGGCTGGTAATGGTTTTGTTAAGCCCAATTATCTGGATGTATGCTTCATCAATCTGCCTCTTATAAACCTCTTTTTGCAGGGTCACACGAGTAAGCTCTGCCTGAATGTTGGCAAGCTCTGTCTTCTTCGCATCAAGCTCACCTGCTTTTTGCTCATAAAGAGCATCATACTTCCTGATATCAGTCGCTGTGCTGTTAAGACTCTTCAAGGTGTTGAACAAGACATCAGAGGTCTGGCTAAGGTTTTGCTGGCAGCTGCCCAGGAGCGTGCTTGTGTTTTCAAGCTCAGACTTCTTGATTTTCAAAGTGTTCTGGTAATACACGCTAACCCCGAGCATTCCCAGGAGTATAAGGATTATCATTAACAACAGGAAGATGTTCAGTTTTTTTCCCATGAATCCAGAGCTCATCTTTTAATCACCTGCTTTTAATCATTCTATTAAGCATAATCACCTATTAAGCCTTTTCTCACGCAGCTTCCTAATCCCCACCTCTATTAAAAATATTATTGCTGCTGCCAATAAGAAGGGCCAGACAATGGTGGTCCTCTCAACCTTGGTCTTCTTTGAGACTGTTCTTACAAAGCTAACAATATCCTTAGCCTCTGACGGTTTAAAAATCTTTCCGCCGCTCATAGCCACAACCTCTTCCAGGCGAGTATTCATGCCCACGGCTTGGTATTCGGTCTCGTAATTAACAGCAAAGCTCTTGCCAAGCACCTGGTTAAAGCCTTCCTGGCTAGGGTTTATT
>DATEYH010000012.1:0-6126 GCA_035256305.1 Candidatus Nanoarchaeia archaeon | reverse complement strand
AGATGAAACCATACACCTCCATTTCAAGAACAAGGAAGTGCTCAATAGGGATTCTGTTCTCTGGAGGCCTCTGCCTGACAAGAAACTGGTCTGGGGCGAGTATGCAAAAGGAAAACTGGTTGAGAAATGTAATTATCCGGAGAGCATAATAAAAGTGACTGGCTATCCAAAGTTTGACTCCATCTTCAGGGCCCGATATGATGAGAAAGCCATCTTTGAAAAGATAGGAATTACAAAAGAAGCAGGGATTAAAAAGAAGCGTGAAATAGTATTCTTGGCAGAGCAGACCAATATTGATGTTTCCATACCCAATTTCTATCTTGATATCGCATTAAAAAACCCGCACCTTGACTTCATTATAAAGCCCCATCCTTCTGAGAACATGAGCGATGTTTATAAGAAATTTGCAAAAAAGCCCAAGAACATGTATGTCCTGGACAAGGGGTTCGACATATACGAGGTAATTTCTGTTTCAAATTATGTTGTGGTAAGGGCAACAACAGCAGGTTTTGAGGCAATGCTTATGGGAAAAATAGTTTTTGTCTTTAATCCAAGGAAAGAGCACTTGCCAGGGCTTCCTTATGTTAAAAGCGGCGCAGCTATAGAGGTTTCATCTGCCAACGAGCTGCTGAAAGAATTAAAAAAACTAAAGGACCCTGCTTATAGAACAAAGCAATTACAGAAAACAAGGCTTTTTGTAGAAAATATTCATTATAAAAACAACGGAAGAGCTTCAGAATGCGTGGTTGAGGAGATTAAGGAATTATTAAGAAACTAATCTGGAGCCTAGTTGCATAAACTATTTAAACCTTAAATAAATACTATTTTCTATTAAATAATCTTAAAATTTAAGAAAAATTTAAATATAAGCTTATTTTTTATGATTAAAATGGTAAAAATTGATGAAAAGAACTGCATCATCCTGAACCTGCTCCAGCAGAACTGCAGGATGTCCCTAACAGACATCGCAAAAAAAGTCGGCCTGTCTGTGGATTCTGTAAAAAAGAGAGTAGGCAAGATGCTTTCAGAAGGAGTATTTTATCCTAAAATCCAGCTAAGGCCAAGAACCCTTGGCTTCAAGAACATTGTTGACGTCAAGATCAAGCTGCACAACCACACCACCAAGGACATAGAGGACTTTGTTTCTTACCTGCAGCAGCATCCGCGAGTAGCAGAGATATTCATCATGTCTGGAAGCTGGAATTTTTCAATTGTCTTTATTTCCAAGGACTTTGATGACATGAGGAAGGTGAGCGCGGAGATACAAAACAAGTTTGGCAAGATAATAAATGAATGGGTTGAGTCATTAACAACGGGGGTATACAAGTTCGAGGAGTACGACTTGCTCAAGCTGATTAACCCTGAGAAGAAAGATAGGAGAGATAATAAGAGAGATAAAAAGGAAAATAAGAGCAAAAAGCCCTACGTCAAAGAAAACAGAGCAAGAAAAGCAAGAGGTTAAAATATGTACAAGAACAAGAGAATAATAGCAGTAATACCGGCAAGGGGAGGCTCAAAAACCCTTCCTCGAAAGAACATACTGCCAATTGACGAGAAACCACTAATATACTACTCAATCAAGCACGCCTTGGAATCAGAATATCTTGACAAGACCATCGTTTCAACAGAGGATGCTGAGATAAAATCAATATCTGAGCAATTTGGTGCCGGGGTATTAATAAGGCCCCCTGAACTAGCAACAGATAAGGCTCCAACAATTGGGGTTCTTTACCATGTGCTTGACCATTTTGAGAAGAAAAAAGAATTCTTTGACATCCTCGTGCTCTTAGAGCCCACTTCTCCGCTAAGAAAAAAAGGTGATATTGACAGGGCAATTGAACTTTTTGTCAAGAACTATAACAAAGCAGACGCCTTGGTGAGCCTGGGTGAGATTGCCCTAGAGAAGCCTCACATAGCCAAGATAATAAAGGGCGGATTTGTAGTGCCCTTTGTAAAAGTGAAAGAAAAAATCACTCACAGGCAGCAGCTTGAGAAAACGTTTTTCCCATATGGAGTAATATATCTTTCAAAAACAAGCGCGCTAAAGAAAACAGGCACGTTCTATCAGAAAAGGACTATTCCTTATCTTATTGAAAGATGGCAGAACTATGAAGTTGATGACTTGTACGACTTTATAGCTATCGAAGCAATATTAAAACATGAGAGGGATAAACTATGAAGTTTCTTGTAATAGGCTTGGGCTCAATGGGCAAGAGAAGAATAAGAAACCTGCAGCACCTTGGGGAAAGGGGTATTATTGGTTTTGATTTGAGAGATGATAGGAGAAAAGAAGTAGAGGAGAAGTACAACATCAAGGCTTTTGGAGATATTGACAAGGCAATGGCAGCAAAGCCTGATGCCCTTGTCATATCAACTCCTCCAAACCACCACATTGAATACGAGCTTATGGCTGTGAAGAACAAGAAGCACTTCTTCTGCGAAGCAGGCATATTCACAGACAAGCTTGATGAAGTGAAAAAGCTTGCTGAAAAAAACAAGCTAGTTGCTGCCCCTTCGTGCACCATGAGGTTTAACCAGTCTGTCAAAAAAATAAAGGAACTGATTGAGCAGAAAAAGATAGGCAAGCTCGTTGCCATGACTTATCACATGGGCCAGTACTTGCCTGACTGGCATCCGTGGGAAGGAATAACTGATTATTATGTCGGGCAAAAAGAAACAGCTGCAACAAGAGAGATGGTTCCTTTTGAGCTCGAATGGCTTACCTGGATAATGGGAGGCATCAAGGAGATGTCCTGCATCAAAGGCAAGGTTTCGAACCTGGAAGCTGATATTGAGGATGTTTACCAGTTGATATTCAGGTTTGAGAACAATGCAATTGGCAACATGCTCATAGAGGTTGTGTCAAGAAGTCCGCTTAGAATATTAAGGATTATCGGTGATGAAGGAACTATTGTATGGGACTGGCTTGATGACACCATAAGGCTTTACGAGGCCGAGACCAAGAAATGGACAGATTTCAAGGAAGAAAAGGGTTTCAAGGAAAAAGGCTACCTTGCAAAGGAGAACATGTACATTGAGGAGATAAGAAATTTTGTCAATGCTATTAAGGGCAAGGAGAAATATATCTACTCAATTGATGATGATTTGAAAATCCTTGGCTTGTTAAGCACTGCTGAGAAAGCAGCAAATGACAAAAAGCATGCTTTTATTGAATTTTACAAATAACGAGGTGCATATATGAAACTAACTGAAAAGCAAATAAGGGAAAAGATTCATTTACTAATACCAGGAGGAGCCCATACCTATAGCAGGGGAGATGACCAGTTCCCTGAGAATGCTCCTGCAGTTCTTGTGCAAGGAAAAGGAGCCTATGTCTGGGGTAGTGATGGAAAGAAATATCTTGATTATGGCATGGGTTTGAGAGCAGTCACAATTGGATATTCCCAGAAAGAGATTGATGATGCAGCAATTGCAGAAATAAAAAAAGGAAATAACTTGACCAAGGCTTCAATGACAGAGATGTTGGCTGCTGAAAAACTATTAAAGCTCTTCCCAGGAATGGACATGGTCAAGTTTGCTACTAACGGCTCAACAGTCACAACCGCTGCTGTTAAGCTAGCAAGAGCCTACACAGGAAAAAAATACATTGTTAGGTGTGCAGACCATCCTTTCTTCTCATATGATGACTGGTTCATTGGCGATACTGTAATAAATCGCGGAGTGCCTGAAGAGATTAGCAAGCTCACCTTGAACTTCAAGTTCAATGATATTGAATCCTTGAAAAAGGTTTTTCAAGAGCACAAGGATGAGATTGCCTGCGTGATAATGGAGCCAGTGACTCATGTGCTGCCAAAAGAAGGCTTTTTAAAAGAGGTAGAGGAACTCACTCACAAGAACGGTGCTGTGCTCATATCAGACGAGGTTTCCTGCTGTTTCAGGGTAGGCTATGCTGTTTACCCAAGGTATAATTTCATGCCTGACATGGTGACTTGCGGGAAAGGAATTGCAAATGGCTATGCAGTAGATGTTCTTCTTGGAAAAAAAGAAATCATGGAGCTAGGAGGAATAAAGCACAACAAAGGAGAGCGAGTGTTCCTGATATCAACCACTTTTGGAGCCTCAATGTCAGGTTTAGGGGCAATGATGGCAACCATTGATTATTTCAAGAAGCATAATGTACTCAAATATCTCTGGGATTACAATGAGAAGCTGATGGATGGTGCTAACAAGATAGCAAAGGAGCTCGGCATCAATGACAAGTTCTATTTTGAAGGATTTGGAGGAAGAGTTAATTATGTTACCAAGGATGAGAAAGGCAACTCCTCATATGAGCTCAGGACATTGTTTGCGCAAGAGCTTGCAAAGAAAGGCGTACTAATGCCATGGGTCACCCCAAGCTATGCCCATAAGGGAAAAGAGCTCAAGATGACTCTGGATGCTATAAGAGTAGCGCTTATAATTTACAAAAAAGCCTTGAAAGAAGGAGTAGGTAAATACCTTAAAGGCCATGCTATAAAGCCTGTTTTCAGGAAATATAATTAGGGGGATTGGCATAATGAAAGTCGCATGCATACAATTAGCAATTAACTGGGAGAATCCTAAAGCTAATTATAAGGGAGTTGAAACTCTGCTCAAAGAAGCAAGGAATAAGGGAGCTGAACTAGTCTGCCTTCCAGAATTATTCTCAACAGGCGTGACCATGAATTCTAAGAAGTTCGCAGAAAAAGAGAATGGCAAGACATGTAAATTCCTTTCTGAACAAGCAAAGAAAAACAAAACCTATCTGTTAGGCTCGTTCATAGAATATAATAATGATAGTTTGCCCTACAATGCTGTGGTTGTTTTTGATAAGAATGGAAAACTTATTTGTAAGTATCACAAGAATCATGTCTTTACTTATGGCAATGAAGATAAAGCTTATTCTAATGGGGAAGGCATCACTTATTTTAATCTGGCAGACTTCTGCATCTGCCCATTTATCTGTTATGACCTTCGTTTTCCAGAATTATTCAGGGCTGTCGTAGAGAAGGAGGCCAAGGCTAATGTTTTTATTATTCCTGCTAATTGGCCAAACCCAAGAAAAGAGCACTGGGTTACTCTGCTGAAGGCAAGGGCAATAGAGAACCAGGCATATGTGATTGGCATTAACAGGGCAGGCAATTCTCCTGAACTTTCATTTTTTGGAAGCTCAATGATAATTTCTCCAAAGGTGAAGTAATTGCTCAGGCAGGAGAAAATGAAGAGGTTATTATTGCGGACATAATACTTGATGAGGTAAATGAGTGGAGAGAAAAGTTCTCTGCTCTTAAAGACATGAGAACAGGATATTATGCTAAACTATTCGAGGAGATAAGTAAATGACATCAAAGCTCATAAACATAGGAAGGAGAAAAATAGGGGCTGGAGAGCCTTGTTTTATAATACTTGATGCTGGAGTGAACCATAACGGTAGCATGGACTTGGCAAGGAAGCTTGTTGATGCTGCAAAAAATGCTGGTGTTGATGCTATAAAATTCCAGACCTTTAAATCAGAGAGGATTGTTACACCAAATGCTGAGCGCGCAGAATATCAGAAAAAAAACATTGAAGGCACAGAATCGCAATATGCTATGCTCAAGCGCCTTGAGCTAAGTTATGATGACTTTTCAGAGCTAAAAAAATACTGCGATAAGAAAGGAATCATGTTTCTCTCAACTCCGCACTCATGCAATGAGGATGTTGACCTGATTGTAAAGCTTTCACCCGCAATAAAGGTTGCAAGCGGCGATCTCATCAATATGCCATTGCTAAAATATATGGCAAAAACTCAACTACCGATTCTCCTGTCAACAGGCATGGGAACGCTTAAAGAAGTAAGAGAGGCTGTGGAAACAATAACCCCTATCAATGACAAGCTAATCTTGCTGCACTGTACATCTAACTACCCAACGCCACTGAATGAGGTTAACCTAAAATCAATGATTACAATGAGAGACGCATTCAATTGCCTTGTTGGCTACTCAGACCACACCGAGGGCATTGTGGTGTCTGTTGCAGCTGTTGCAATGGGAGCCTGCCTTGTTGAGAAGCACCTGACTCTTGACAGGGACATGGAAGGACCTGACCATAAAGCATCGCTTGAACCTACAGAAGCAGCAGCCCTGGTAAAGCAAGTAAGGCTTGTTG
>DATEYH010000011.1:0-10266 GCA_035256305.1 Candidatus Nanoarchaeia archaeon | reverse complement strand
ACTGGCGCTCCCCTGACAGTCGCAACGTACTCGTAGAAGATTTCAATATCAATATATCTTGCCTCTTCTATAGCGCTCTGGGCGCTGGTCAAGGCTAGTTCCTCGCTGAACAAGTCACCGACCTTTTCCAGCTTCTGGCTTATGAAGCTACGGCCCATCATCTCGCTAGAGCTAAGAATCTTCATCTCTGTGAAGGTGATAGCCCCAACCACGTCAGGGTCAAGGTCCTTTAATGAAAACTCAACCTTGATTTTGTCCTTGGCGATATTAAAAGGGCTGTTAATAGTGGTAAGGGCCTCTGCCTTGAAGGCTCCTGTCATGCTAAGGTCGTTCACAAGGCTAAGAACCCTGAGCTTGGCCTGGTCCACCCCCACAATACAGATATTATTCTCACACAAGAAAACAGCGTACTGGGCATCCTGAAGCTTTGTTCCGCGGGAAGTAGTCACATTGAACTTCACAGGACCACTGCAATCCCCGCAGTCAGCAGCGCAGGTGCAGGTGCTCTCTCCAAAGCTCGCCTCGCACTTCCTGTTGCCGCAGCAATTATCCCTGGCATTGGCAGTGCACTTGCCCTCAACGCACCTGGCAGAATAGCACTTGTTCGCGGCGCTGCAATCAGTGCTCTTCTCGCACTCAGGCTTCTCCTTGTTGCAGCCTGCAATAATGAGCACTGCAGAAAGCACAAACAATATTAATAATAAGTTCAGGAATTTCATCTTAATCTTTTCTAGTGTCTGCCTATGAAATTATACTCCCTGACAAGGATGTATATGAAGACCAGCAGGATTATTGCCCCTGCTATGAGAACTGTCAAGCCATACCACAAACTCTCGCTTAGGGTAATCATCTTGTAAAAGCCAAGAGCCATTATACCGACCCCAAGCCACAAGAACTTGTCCAGCACCATCCTCATAATCTGGAATTCCTCGTCATGCGTCATGTGACGCTTCATCTTAGCCATCAAAAATCACCCCTCCTTATTTAGTTTTACTTAAAATAAAAATTAAACAATAAATTCAAAATAAAATAATCTTATGCCCTGACTGTGATGTAGAGTTGGCCTGAGACAGCGTTCGGGTCATTAACTGCGTTCTCAATAGTTGATTCTATAGAAGCTATCACGCTGCAAGGATAAGTGCCTGACTCAGTGCCCTTCTCGGCAACAACAATTGCTCCATAACCCACATCGCTTCCAAGAGGAATCTTCTGAGAAGGCGCCTTGATGAGAAGTTTATCCTCTGGCAAATCAGTTTTCATGTTATAGCAATCAAGCCACAGCTTTACAAAGTCATTCTCAGCGTCAAAATTGCCATTATTATAAACGCTAACCTTCAACTGGGTGTTATCAGAATTTGCTTTCACGCTTAAATCCCTCGTCTCCACCTTGAGAGGCTCACCAGAATCAGCATGTATAGGCATCTGGGTGTTGTCAATTATGGTCCCTGTGATGATCGTGCCTCTCTTGAACATGTTAGTGATAAAGCTCATTGCCAAGCCAAGAATAGCCAGCGCTATTATCAACACGATGATTGCGTTCACACCCAATTCCATAGAAGCTTTTTTGTTCATTCTAAACACCTCTTTAATGTTTTTTTCATATTTTAAAGATTATTAACATTAACCTTTGGGTTATGAATATTTAAAAGTTTCGCTTAAGCCTTTAAAAAAGCCTTAAGGGAAAGGTGCTACACTCGCAACGCTGTTGCTCGGTAGCACGGTTTCAACCAAAATCTTTATAAACCCTTCACCTATCCTTGAGAATGGTTTAGAGGTTCTGAGAACTAGGATAATACTGTTAAGAATGGATTTAGAGGTTTATAATCATGAGCGTTTCAAGACAAGAGCTGATAAAGGCGCTGGCAGAAAAGCTAAGGCCAATGCTGAGAAAGCCCTTATGGGCTGAGTTTGTAAGGACAGGAATGCATAAGGAAAGGCCGCCAACAGATGCTGACTGGTGGTTCATGCGAGGGGCAAGCATACTTCTGAAAGTGCAAAAGCTCCAGCCAATAGGAGTGTCAAAGCTTAGGAGGCATTATGGCGGAAGAAAGAACAGGGGCGCTGCTCCTGAGCATTCCTACAAAGGCTCTGGAAGCATTGCAAGAAAAATTTTGCAGCAGCTTGAGAGCGTGGGATTGCTTAAGCAGGAGACAAGAGCAGGCCACAAGGGAAGAGTGCTCACTCCCAAAGCCCAGTCATTAATAGCCCAGACAACCAAGGAGCTGGACAAGGCAAAGCCAAAGGAAAAGCCAGAGTTAAAGGAGAGGAAAGAAGCAAAGCAGGAGAGGACAGAGGCTAAGCCTGAGACTAAGAAGGAAGAGAAAGCGCACATAAAGCCAGAGCCCAAGAAAGAGCATGCTCCGAAAGAATTGATTAAGCAGGAGCCTAAGAGCTTGGAGATCAAGAAGGAAGAGCCAAAGGCAGTTGAGGCTGTGAAAGAAGAGCAGCCAATGCCAAGCGATAATAAGGAGCAATAAAATGGCAAGGTACAAGCCAAGAGCAAAAAAGAAAAGGCTGATGAAAAGAAAGGATCAGACCAAGTGGGCTCCTTACTGGACAGTCCCAAAGATTTACGGCAAGAACAGGAGAATCCATCCTGGCAGGCATACTGTTGTCAAGAGGAGTTGGAGAAGAATAAAGATTAAGGCATAAGCTGATTAAGGATTGATGATCAAATGGCTAAGAAAGAGACCAAACCAAAGCTTGAGAGAAGCTATAATATTCCTCTGAGAAAAAGCTTCAGGCTGACTGCAAGGCACAAGAAGACTCCGAGAGCAGTAAGGGCGGTCCGCGAGTTCTTGCAAAAGCACATGAAGGCAGAGCCAGAGAGCATAAAGCTGGGCGCACACCTTAACGATTACTTATGGAAGCACGGAATAAAGAATCCTCCTCACCACGTCAAGGTTCATGTTGTCAAGGAAGTTGTTGATGACGAGGAGCTTGTGAAGGCAGAGCTTGAAGGCTTTGATTACAAGGAAGCAGTAAAGGCAGAGAAGAAGAAGGAGCCTACTACCATGAAGGACAAGCTCATGGACAAGCTCGGAGCCAAGGAAGGGGCTGAGGCAGAGAAGGAAGAGGAAGAGAAAAGCCCCGCCGGTGTTGAGGCGCACTGAAAGATTCGTTCTGGATTTATTAATCCTTCATTTTGAAGAAGGAGCCAAAAAGAAATCTTTTTAAACTTTAGTCCATTCACATTGATTATATGATAAAGAATTTAATCAGGCTTTCAGATTTCATGGAATCAGACAGAGTAAAGTATTTTAATAGGAAAAGTTCAGATTCAGTTGAAAAATCTAAGAAGCTTTTCGAAATATTCAAAGATGTTGCAATTACCGGAAAAGATCTTTCTCACATTTGCTATGATAGATTTGCGCAGGCTATTTACCCGGATAAGAATCAAACAATCGATAGTATTACCCTATCCCTCCAGCGCGGAGGGAGAATTTCAGCAGAAACCAGGGATTGGGGGCTTGTGATTTCAGATTCTAACAATTCAGGTTATTTTCTACAGATTCACTATTGGCCGCGTCCATGATAGTAGGTAGTGTCCAGTGCTATGCCTTCTCTGCCATGGTCAGCACTTTCTTCAGCACATCATCCAGCCCGACGAACAAGTTCCTCTCAACAACCTCTGCAGTAACAGGCTTGCCGCTCACAATGGCCTTGGCGTGCAGCTCAAACTTCGGATGGCCTTCATCAGTCTTATGGATGGGCTTAAGGGTTAGTGCTATCCTTTCAAACCCAGGCACAGTGTCAGAAAGCTTCCTGGTGTAGCTGCCGACAATCTTCTTCACAACAACCAGCTCTGCCCTGTCAACCTCCCTGAAGCCGACCAGGGTTATGTGCCCGCCGAGCTCAGTAGAATTGCCTTGTTCAATTTCTCTAGAATCTCCTTGTTCTTCCACTGCAAAAACCTCTCTATTCAGCAAAGGGTAGTCATTAGTTTTTAAATAATTTGTGGAAAGAATAAGAAATTATCATAACCTTTTTAAATATCCCTCTTATTTCAACTCAATAATTCAGGAATGTAGGCTTAGCTCGCCTGAACCTGAAAATAATAAATTACAACAATGGAGGCTAATACAAATGGGAATGTACAAATACATTAGGAATGCTTGGAAAAAACCAAGCGCTACTCTGGGAGAAATCCAGAGGCAAAGACTGATTCTATGGAGAAAACAACCTGTTACTCTGAGGATTGAGCATCCTACCAGGATTGACAGGGCAAGGAGCCTGGGCTACAAGGCAAAGCAAGGATTCATTGTTGTCAGGCAAAGGGTTGTGCGCGGAGGCAAGATGAGGCCTGACGTCTCAGGCGGAAGAAGGCCTAAAGCTTCAAGGATGAGGAAGACCATAAAGAAGAACTACCAATGGATAGCCGAGGAGAAAGCTGTCAAGAAGTTCGTGAACTGCGAAGCATTGAACTCTTACTGGGTAGGCCAGGACGGCCATTACTATTGGTACGAAGTCATCCTCATAGACAGGCACCACCCGAACATCATGCGTGATGTTAACCTGCGGAATATTGCTGCTCAGAGAGGAAGGGCTTTCAGAGGCTTGACCAGCGCAGGAAAGAAGACTCGAAGCCTGAGAGGCAAGGGAAAAGGCTACGAGAAGAGGATGAGATAAATTATTTATTACTTAATTATTTTTTTAACTGATTATAAACTTTTTTTTCAACTTTTTTTCATTGGTTTTTGCATTTTAGTCTAAAGATTCAGAGGCAAAAACTGAAGAAGTTCAGAAATTCGAAGAAGCTCTTAATCGTTCTTCTCGCTCGGCCTGTCTACAAACAGATAATGCTTCTCTTTTCCTTCGAGCTCAGAAGTTATTCTCTTAACGATTGTGGTCACAGGGTCTGGCATTAATTTTACTCTTACCCTTATGTCTTCAAAGCTCTTGAAAGCCTCTACTTTTCTCTCGTTCACAATCTCCCACATGTGCTTCTTGCCAACACCTGGCAATAATTCCAGCACGTGCATCCTTGTGCTTACAGGCTGGGCCTTGTTAAAGAACTCCACAAACACTGCCTCCTGGGCTTTCACCCTGTCCTCTACCACGTGCTTCAGGCCGTTCTTTGCAGTGCCTGTGAGCTTCTCATAAGCTATTTTTCCGTTAATATGATGAATCTTGTCCCTCTTAGCCTCTCCTATATATACTGTCTCGTTAGGCTGGAGGAATATCCCTTTCCTAGGCACCAGCTCCAGGAGCGTGAAATGATCCTTGCCAATAGCCTGCACAATAGGAGTCTTTATGTGCATAGGCCTGGTGTCAAAAGGATAGCCATTTGGCAGGAAATCCAGCACTATAGCTTCCTCTTCCTTTTTCTGCATGTTAAATCCACTCCTAACTAGTTTAAATTTACTTTTAGTTCCCCTTAACAAGCATGTTAATAAATAACTCTTATTTAAAGTTTTTTAAATTGAGAAGTAATATAAGGGAAAATACAAGAAAAAAAGAAAACTAATTAGTTTTAGGCTCTTCCTTCTTTTTCTTCTCAGGCAAGAACTTAGCCACACATTCAACAATCTTCTTCAGGTTCTCATTGGTGATTGGGACGGTGTAGCCCTGCATCACCACCTTGAGCTCCTCAACGCTCGAAGGCATCAGGTCAATTATCTTGTTGATGTGAGAATCCTTTAGCCTTGGGATGCTGAGCTTTTCAATCTCCTTGTAGAGCTCCTCTGCCTGCTTTGGCTTGAGCATTGCGAACTCATTAACATACTCCTCTGTCTTGTTGCCCCTGAGGCTTAGCTCTCCGTCTCTCTTCTTAATCTCTGCCAGCTTTTCCCTGAGGGAAATCATGTTTATGGACTTCTTCTCAATAACCTGCGGGTTGCTCATCTTAACACCTCTTCAAATGAACAGGATGAACTATTAGTTTCTTCTCCTTTCCAAAATCATTAATCATAACTTCGTAGCACGAGCCAAGCTTCTTGGTTACGAATCCAACCCTCCCTTCATACCTGGGGTGAAAGAAGCCTTCTTGTATTGCAGGCTCTGCCCTAAGGATTACTCTCTCGCCAACCTTGTACTCTGAGAGATAGTCCCTGAGGCTTATTTTTCCTCGCTTTGACCTGGCCTTCTGAAGCTTGTACCTGGTTTTTCTCCTGAAAGTGCTTAGTCTCTTAGCCATTTTACCTTCTCGCAGATATCCTTATGATTATTTCTTCTCTGGCGCAGGCTTTGCAGCAGTCGCTCCTGCCCCTGGCTTTGCAGCAGCCGCTGGCGCAGCCCCTTCCTTGCCAGGCGCTGCCTTCTCTGTCGGCAATAATTCGTGGATGATTGGCTCTGGAATTTCGAGCTCTTCCATCCTCTTCCTGATAATTCTTGCATCCTGGCCTTCCATCTCCTTCATTATAATCTTTGCCCTGGTCAGGTATTCCTCTCTCTTAGCTGCCAATTCTGCCTGGAGCCTCTGCTTCTCTAGCTCGATCTCCTTGAGCTCTTCTGCTGTCAACTCTGTCTTCTCTGCCTTTATCTCACTGTCAAACCTGCCCTCATTAACAGCCTTGATAGCGTCGCGAGCATGCAGCTCCTCAACCTTTACGCCCATGGAATTGCAGGTGCCTATGATTTCCTTCACCTTCTCCCTAAGGTTTTTTCCGGTGAGAGAATCCTCTTTCATCTTTGCAATCTTGATAATCTGCTCGATCTTAAGGTCAGCAACATGGTCAAGAGGGTTGCCTGAGCCTTTCTGGATGCCTGCCTCCTTTTTTATGAGCTCAGCAGCAGGCGGGGTGCCGATAGTAATCTCAAAGGTTTTCGTAGAGCTATCAATTATTATCTTGACCGGGACTTGCATGCCCTTGAAGCTGGCAGTCTTCTTGTTAATCTCAGCAATAACCAGCCCGATATTCACTCCCTTAGGTCCAAGGGCTGGCCCTAGTGGCGGAGCTGCTGTTGCCTTGCCGCCTTCCACCAATGCTTCTACTGTTTCCTTTGGCATGTTATTCTCCGAGGATATATAAGCGGTTTATAAAGGTTGCGGATAGAAATTTTACTTGTCTGCAGCCTCTGGCTCTCCTTCGCTGTCCCTTCTAATCACCCTGACAGCGTCTATCTTCAAGGTCAGAGGAATAGGGACAGCGGCTTCAAGCAATTCAACAACCACTTCCTCCTTTGTCCTGTCAATCCTGGTAATCTTGGCCTTCTCCCTCTTGAAAGGGCCGCTGATAATCTCTGCAATATCATTCTTCTGTATGTTGGCTTCCTTCTTCACCTGCTCGAGCATGTGCTCAATCTCAGCATACTGGATGATGCTAGGCAATAACCCGCGGGCATAAGGCACTCCAAATGCTGCCTGCTCAGCATCATTCCTTGTGGCTGCTTCAACGAATATGTAGCCTCGCATCCCGTGGGGCCTTATCACAGAGAAAACCTCAAGCTTCTTCCTTGCAGCATTGCTTGTGAGGAAGTCCATCACCTGGTCTTCTCGATTGGCAGTTGTTCTTAGAGCATAAATCTTTGGCTCTGCTGATTCCTCTGTTAATCCTTCAGGAGTTTCTACCACTTCCTCCTTCTCAGCTTTGGCTTTTCTTTTCCTAGGCTTCAGAAAAGCTTCGCTTTTCTGGGGCAGCAAGCTTTTGCTTGCTTGCTTTTTCTCTTTCTTCTTAATAAGCCCTATCTCTTCCTCTACAGGTTCAGCCTCTTCATGAGGAGCTTCTTCCTCTCTTTTCTCAAGAGCTGCTTTTTTCTCCTCTTCCTCTTCCCTCATCATGGCCATGAACTCGTCTTCCTTCTGAGGCTCTGCTTTCTTTGCCTTGGACTTTTCTTTTCTTGACTCTTTTTTATCTTCCTCTGCCTCTTCCTCTTTCTCTAGTTGTAATTGTGCTTTTTCTTCTTCTGCTTCTTCCTTCAGCTCCTCTTCTGCTTCGTGTATTTCTTCCTTCTTCTCTTCTTCTGCCTCTAAAGATTCATCTATGCTTGCTTCAGCAGTCTCACTGACTTCCTCTTTTTCAGTTCCTTCTTTCTGTTCCTTTGCTTCTTCCACTTCTTCCTTTGCCTCTGCTGCTTCAAGCTTGTCCTCAACAGTCTCAGCTTTTTCCTCTTCTTCAGCCATGGTTATCTCCTTATGCTATTCTAATTTAATATGATTCCTCATTCATGCTTTTATGAACTGGTATATCATGTGAAAGATGAACCCTATCAATCCTATTGCCAGGATTCCCAATCCAGACACTTTCACAATAGTTATGAACTCTGCCTTGTCAGGCTTCTTGGTAATCCTGAGCACTCGCTTGCACTGTACCCAAAAATCCTTTAGCCGCCCCCAAACATTCATGTTACATACCACCTAATATATTAAAAACGCTTAGTCAACAAACTCTATGCCGAGCTCGTCCTCCATATCCCTCTTTCCTCCTCTTTCGTCTCCGCCAGTCCTTGCCCTTCCGCCGAGTATCTGGCTGCTCTTAACTCCAGTAACAATGATCAAGGTCCTTATGGTGCCTTCCAAGTCCTCAGATATCTGGGCTCCCCAGATAAGCCTTGCGTCCTCGTCAAGCTTCACGCTAACAGTCTCAACCACTCTCCTTGCCTCGTCAAGAGTCATGTCAGGCCCGCCGGCAACATTAATCAATGCGCCGTTAGCTCCGCTAATATCCACGTCAAGCAATGGGTTGTTAATGGCTTTCTCCACGCTCTCAACAGCCCTGTTTTCTGTGTCGCTCTCGCCTACGCCGATAAGCGCAACTCCTCCGTTGCCCATTACTGCCTTGATGTCTGCGAAGTCAAGGTTGACTAGGCCTGCCTTAGTGACTAGCTCTGCAACTCCCTTCACGCTGTTAGTCAGTATCTCATCAGCGACCTTAAATGCAGTGTGTAACGGCAAGTCAGGGGCCAGCTCAAGCAATTTGTCATTGGGAATAACTATGAGCGTGTCAACAACCTTTTCTAATTTTTCCAGCCCCATAATAGCGTTCTCAAACCTCCTGTGCCCCTCCATTGCAAAAGGCAAGGTGACTACAGCAACTGTTAATGAGCCTAGCTTCTTGGCAATCTCTGCAACCACTGGCGCGCTTCCAGTGCCTGTCCCTCCTCCAAGCCCGCATGTTATGAATATCATGTCTGCGCCACTCAGCACCTGCTTGAGTTCGTGCTCTGATTCCTTGGCAGCCTCTTCTCCAATCTTGGGTATGCTTCCTGCTCCTAGCCCGCGCGTGATTTCTTTTCCTATCAAGACCTTCTTGTCAGCAGTGGTGTAGAGCAAGTCCTGGGCGTCAGTGTTGATGGCAACTGTTTCTGCGCCTATTATTCCGACATCAGTCATCCTGCTAATGGTGTTGTTGCCTCCTCCGCCGCAGCCAACCACTTTGATGGTGGCTCTCTGCTTAGCCAGCAATTCCTCAAGCTCCTCGTCAATAACATTCTTCCTGCTGATGTCAGCAGCTTCCTTAACACTTCTTCCGACTGCCAATTTAACCACACCTCCGGTTTAGGATTATGACCTTTAACTCTTTATGAAGTAATACATAATCTTCTTGTGATAGTTTATTTAGGAGCGAAATTTATAAATCTTTCTTTTTGCGTCAAAAGCATGGCTTTTGTGCTGCCAAAAACTTAGTTTTTGAGCAGCGCCTGCGGCCAATTAAATTTTAGGTTTTTTTTGTTTTTTCTCCTCTTTTCTTACCTCCTTAACCTCGGCCTCCTCTTTCTTAACTTCTTCCTTCCTCTCTGCCTTAATCTCCTCCTTAATCTCTTTCTTAGCCTCTTCCTTTGTCTTGAACTCAACGCTATTCAGGCCTGTGAGCTTCCGGATGCTCTCAGCCAGGCTCTTGCCAATCTCTTCATGAGGAATGGCTGTCTTAAGAGTTATTACTCCTTTATCATCAACAATGTCAATGTTCTCAAAAGGCACGGCCATGAGCTCAAGCACTGCCCTGGCCTTCTCAAGAGGGTCTATGACCAGTCTCTTAATCTCAACCTCATAAACCAGGTCCTTGCTTGCCAAGGGGTGGTTGAAGTCGACAATGATCCTGCCGCCGCTAACGCTCCTGACAATGCCCAGCATGCCGTCAACATTGACTTCCAGCCCGACGAATGGCCTGACATTGTCCTTTGAAAACAGCTTCAGGGGTATGAGCTTCAGGAGCTCTGCGCTCTTCTTGCCAAAGGCATGCTCTGCCTTTACCTCAACAGTGTACTTGCCAAGGTTCTTACCCATGAGCGCATCATCCAAGCCCTCGACAAGGTGCTTTTCCCCGATGCAGATGATCACAGGGCCGTACTTGTACTTTGAGCTGTGGATACGGCTGTCCTTGGCAA
>DATEYH010000010.1:0-5550 GCA_035256305.1 Candidatus Nanoarchaeia archaeon | reverse complement strand
AATCACATAGTTGCGGGCATGGCCCAGGTGAAGCCCCTGACTGCTGGGGTAGGGAAACATTTCTAGGCAGTACCACTTTTTCCTTTTCGGGTCAGCCTCACTTTTGAATATTCTGGCAGCTTCCCATTTATCCTGCCACTTGGCAGCCATCAACTTGAAGTCTATTTCTTTATCCTTAGCCATAGCTCATACTGATACTAGAAACAGGTTTATATAATTATTGCTAAAGTTAGTTAAAAATTAATTGGAGTTTGAATTAAGATCTTACGATTCGGCAACAAAAACAAGTTTTTGAGGTTTCGTTCATTAACGAAAGAATCAAACTCTTTCTGACTGCAAAAACTACTGGACATTTTCGGAAAATTTTCGTTCTCCACTGGACATGTCAGCGTAGCGCTTATAAACTAAACTTGTTCAATTAATTTTTATGACTGAAAATGTTTTGCTCTGCGAGGCGAAAGATTTAAATAGTTATATAAATTTATATAACAACATGATGAAGAACATTCTGCACTACCCGCAGCTAGACACTGTCCTGATGGTAGAGGCGTTCATAAAAAAGCATGACGGCGAGTTCAAGAAGCGAAAGCTATGGGAGTCCTTGCCAAAAAAGATGATGTACCAGACCTTCTGCGTCATCATTGACTACCTATTATACTCTGGCAAGATATCGGTTGACAAAGAAGGCAAGATTGGCTGGATATACTACCCTGACCTAGTAAAGAAATACTGGAATCGAAAGGATTTGGAATGGAAAAAATGAACCTGCCTTCAAGAATAAAATTTGTTAATAAAAAATTGCGAGAAGCTTTCTATAAACTAGAAGAAGGTGATAACTCAGAAAGAGAACTGTTCAAATTCATCAACCAAGCACTGACAAACATACAACATAACGCATTCTGCGGGATACAAATCTCCAAGAAACTCATTCCAAAAGAATATGAACAAAAATATGCTGTTAAAAACCTTTGGAAATATGATTTGCCAAAAGGCTGGAGACTCATATATTCAATCGGCAGGGAAGAAATAAAAGTTATAAGCTTAATCCTAGAATGGCTTACTCACAAAGAATACGAGAAAAGATTTAAGTATTAAAAAAATAATTTCAAAACTTCTTAAAATGTTCAACATCAAGGTTGAACAGCCAAAAAATTCTTTAGAACTTTTTGAAATATTCAAAGTCAGGTTTGAATGTTTAGAAATTCGTTAGAATTTCTTAAATTTAGCCGCCATATCCAATAAGTCAATGTGCCCCAGGAATAATGCTCTGCAGCAATACCTCTCCAAGCCTAATTTGTCAAGCACGTCCTTCCTGTCCTCACCCTTTTGCACTCTCTCGACGTACTCTTCCCATAAGTGGGCTACTGGCTTGTTGCATGAAAAACATCTAACCGGTATAATCATGTTCTCACCTTTGCTGGTTTACCTATAAGACTTCTGACGCTTTGCCCTTGCCTGTCCGTGCCTATTTGGCTTTGAGCTTTCCTTGCGTCGAACATCTGCTACGAGCAACTGCCTGTCATACTCAAGGAACACTTTCTTCAGCCTAGGGCTGTACTCTGCAAGCGCCTTGGCTATTGCCAGCCTTGCAGCAGCTGCCTGGC
Source organism: Candidatus Nanoarchaeia archaeon (assembly GCA_035256305.1). GTDB lineage: Archaea > Nanobdellota > Nanobdellia > Woesearchaeales > SM23-78 > SM23-78. The sequence goes on along the minus strand of DATEYH010000010.1, from coordinate 3,946 downwards.
TGTTAATCCCTCCTCCATGGACATTGACATTTATGTTCACCTGCTTAGCCACGTCCCCTGCCAGGAGCAACGGCTCTCTTAATCTTAGCCTGTAAATCTTTGGCTCATAATTATCAATATCAATGTCATTAACACTCACAATTCCTTCTCCAGGGCTAAGCTTGACCCTTGCCACTGCCCTTTTCCTTTTGCCGTGCTTGGTAATAATTTTCTGCTCCATCTTACTCGTTCCACCTTCCTCCTAAAAATCTGCAAATCTGACCAATACTCACCTTCTTCAGGGTTATTAGCTCTTCAGCATTTGTTCCCGGGATTTCAATGCAAGGCTTGCCTTTGAATTCATCAGGCATTCCTATATAACACATCACCCTCTTGTAAGCCTCTCTGCCCCTGGCTCTTTCCATAGGGAGCATTCCCCTTATAATCCTCCTGACAAACCTGTCAGGCAGCCTGCAAAGGAAAGGTCCTTTCCTCGGCCCTCCGAGATCGTGCTTGTGCTTGTACTTGGCAAACACTGCTTCCCTGCTGCCGGAAATAATAGCTTTCTCGCAATTAACAATATCCACTTTCTCGCCGAGCAAAGCCTTCTTGGCAGCAAAGCTCGCTATCCTTCCGATAATCCTGTTGTTAGCATCAATAATCATTGTTATTATCCCTCTTCTTAGCCCTCTCCTAATCCTCTCATCATCCCATAAGCCTAATCCTCTTGCCTTGGGGGTTCTTCTCCACAAGCTCTCTTATGCTCATGGCTTTTCCCTTGGCGCTAATCTTCTCAACTGCCTGGCCTGAGAAGTTATAAGCAGCCACAGTCACCTTCTTGTTAAGCTCTCCTGTGCCCAAGACTTTTCCAGGCACCACAACCACGTCGTTGTCCTTGCAGTGCTTCTCGAGCTTGTAAATGTTCACAATCCTTCGCTGGCGCGTAGGTTTCTCTAGGTCAGAAGCCACTCTTTTCCAGACAGCAGCCTTATTCTCAATAGCTGTCTTCCTGAGCAGCTGCAATAATTCCATCAATGGCTCGTTCTTTTGTATGTTTTTCATTGGAAAAACCTCAAAAATCCGTTTTCAGGATTTTTGTTATGCTTTTCATTTTTTTGTGAAAAGCTCAAAAACCAGTTTATAGGGTTTTTGTTATATTTTCATTTTCTTCTTCTTTTTTGCAAATGCGGACCTGCAAAAATCCCTCGGGATTTTTGAGCCCACATTTTCTTCGAAAATGCGGAGGACGTGGATCGAACACGCGTAGGCACTAAGCCACTACCCGTTTGCTGACGAAGGCAGTAAACCTCAGAGGTTCTACCTCTCGCCGCCTCAAGGTAGCCCGTTTGACCGCTCCGGCACCCCCGCATATATTGATTGGTATGCGCTTTGCCTAGCTACTTGGTTTTTGAGAGCAGCTCCTTGAACTCCTCGAGCTGATTGTCATAAGCATTAATTGCTTCTTTAACTATTTCCTGCGGCTCAAGCTGGCCCCAGGATTCTATTGTGATGAGGTAGCTTCCATTAGGCTCAACTTTTATCTTGTTGCCACTCAGCTCAATGCAAGCATTGCATAGCAAGCAATCATTAACCTTGTCCTTGTCAATTTCGAGCTTGTCATTCTTCATCTCAAATATTCTTGGCGGGCACTGCTCTATAATCTCTTCCTTGTTGTCCGGCTGCTTCTCAATCTTTATATCTGCCAGCTCCTTGTAATAAGCAAGGCAAGGGCTCCATTTTGCATGTGCCTTTCCAAGCCCTAGCACTGCGACTGCTTCTAATTCTAGCTCTTGTCCTTCGAGCAGTTTGACTACGGGAGTCTTGGGATAGACAGGTTTCACCTTCGGATCCTTTGTCTTGATGTCGCTAGCATAAACAGTGCACGGCCCTTTTGCTTTCAGGGTCATCTTGAGTTGGCATTGGCTGCATCCTGCTCCCTTGCACTTGCACACTCCAGGAAGGTTATATGATTTAAGGTCTGTTTTGAAAGAAACCAGCCCGAGCCTGTGAGCTATCATCTCGTCGTACAAGCCAGAATCATTCTTCCTCAGCTCCACTTCTTCTATAGCCATTACAGGAACTTCGCTCATAAAAAGCCTTCGCAGGGTATTGGCATAGTCAATCTCTACTCCGCTAAGCTCAAAAACCAGTTTGTCCTTGTCTTTCTTTTCTGATTTTTCTGATATAGCAACCTTCATCATCTTGAACCCTCACCTTTATACTCGTCTTCCTCTCTTGCCGCCTTTCTTTCTGCAGCCGCCGTGCGGCAAAGGAGTGACTTCCTCTATTAATCCTATTCTCAAGCCAATCCTTGACAAAGTCCTGATAGCAGCCTGGGCTCCTGGGCCAGGAGTGGCTGGGCCGTTCTGCCCTCCGGGCGCCTTTATCCTTATGTGAACGCCAGTAATCCCTTTCTCAATGGCAGATTCTGCAGCTCTCTTGGCAGCCATCATGGCTGCTGTCGGGCTGCTCTCAAGCCTGTGCGACTTGACAACTTGGCCTCCTGAGCCAATGGCCAATGTCTCTGTGCCGCTAAGGTCTGTTATGTGAATGATAGTATTATTATACGACGAGTAAATATGCGCTACCCCCCACCTGATGTCTTCTCTTTCTCTCATTTTTTCTCCTTCTTTGCTTCGGGCTTATGCTTTGTAGTTTTTTCTGATCTAGGCTTTTCTTCTTTTTTTACCTCTGATTTAGGTTTATCTTCTTTCTTGATAACAGCGCCTACTTCTTCCAGTTGTTCTATCTCTTCCTGGTCAAATGTCGGCGGCGCCTCTTCTTTCACAGCCACCTTTTTCTTCTCAGCCTTCTCCTTAGGAGTCTTCTGGACCATTCTTTCAGGATGGTCCTCCTTGCTCAAAGATGATCCTGGAGTGAACTCTATGAGCGATTCTTCCTTAAGGCTAACAATATAGCTGGGAAAGGTTATCTTCTTGCTATCAACACGCACGTGCCCATGAATAATGAACTGCCTGGCTTGTTTCATGCTCCTTGCAAGGTTCTTCCTGACGAGCAAGGTCTGAAGGCGCCTTTCCATCACATCCTTGAGCTCAAGCCCTAGCATTGCATCAAGCGGGTCATCATGCTTGATAAATCCTAATGAGTTCAAGCTGCTGACAAGCTGCTGCTCCTCGAGCTTTGACTGCTTATCAAAACGGCTGGCCAAGGACTTAACCTGGTTCTTGAACCTTCTGAGAATAGTCTCCATGCGCCAGATCTCTTTCTTATTGTGCAACCCATACTCGTCAATAACCTTTTTCTCTTCCTCAATCCTGGTCTTCTGCCAAGGGTGGCTCGGCTTGTCATACTTCCTTCTTATTTTTCTAGGGTCGCCCATATTAGATTGTCACCTTATGATTATGCGATTACGCTCATACTTTCCCAGACTTAATCTTCTTCTTAATAACACCCAGAGAGCCCTTGCCCTTGTTCCTTCTAAAGTTAGACTTGGTCCTTTGCCCACGCACAGGCTGGCCCCACTGGTGCCTCAAGCCCTTGTAAGACTTGGTCTTCTTCATCCTCTTAATGTCCATGTCGTGAGTAAATTCCAAGGTACTTGAGAAAAGATGCTTGTCCTCTCCGGTTTCAAAATCCTTCCTCCTGTTAAACATCCAGCTAGGAATGCCTGCTCTTTCAAGGTTGGAAAGCACATCCTCCAAAGCCTTGACATCAGCATCAGTCAGGAAGCCAGCTCTCTTCTCAATAGGGACATTGGCTTTCCTGCAGACAGCATTGGCAAGCACGTACTTGATGCCCTTAATCTTGGTAAGAGCGTACATTAACGGCTTTTTTCCGTCAAGGTCTGTGTTCATGACCCTGACTAGGTGCCTAAAGTCCTTGTCCTCAGTCATAGACTGGGAAAACTTCCTGTCGTCAGCCATTTTCAAACTTTCTCGCAAACCTATTACGAAATTTTACCGAGAGAAATAGCGAAGCATTACGTATGCAACATGGTAAAACCCTA
>DATEYH010000009.1:0-3669 GCA_035256305.1 Candidatus Nanoarchaeia archaeon | reverse complement strand
CTCATAGCCAATGTCAAAGAGTCCGGAGTTGTGGATAACAGCTTTCTTTGGTTTTTCTCATTAAGAGTGCTCTTGATCACAGCATTGGTAGTTCTTATTATCATTGGCTTGATTATTGGGATTAAGAAATACTCAGACCATGTGAAGGGCGAGAGCAGTGTTCAATATTACTAACTAGGTCACTGCTAATTATTTTTTTATTTAACCACTCTAGAATGGTTATCAAACGAAAGCTTTATATATAAAATATCACTCTCTAAAAAAGAGGGTTAAAAATGAATAAACATCTAATAATTGGAGTATTCTTGATAAGCATAATGTTTATGCTAAGCAGCATTGCAGTTGCAGAGATAGCAGAGGTAAAGGACACAAACATCGATTATGTTCCTTACAGGGAAGTTGTGGTTGGCCAAGGTGTTGTTTACCAGATAAAAATAGAGAACACCGCCACTCATGAGAAGGACTATGAGATTATACCAAAAGCAGAGGTAATAAAGGAGATTGGAACTTATAGGATAGACCCTGCTGACAAGATAACCCTGGCCGGAGGAGAGGAAGCAACCTTTTACCTTTATCTTTCTGTTGAAAAGCCAGTTAGCAGGGCAGTAATCCCTGTGGAGATAAAAACAGGATTGGCAAGCACCACCATCAACCTGGTGGCAAGAAGCATTGGCCCACTCCAGCCGCAAGAGCAGGAAAGCTCGCCCTTGTTCAAGGCTTTCAAAATAGTAGTTATAATAGCATTAATAATCATCATTCTACTAGCAATAATCTTTTCTATTATGAAGATTAGGAAGAAAGGAGAGGAAGAGCTTGAGAAAGACTTCAAGTCTGAGTTCGAAGAGAATGTGGAAACTTATTATTGAGTTGTAAGGATTATTAAAAAATAAAATTTACGGGGGAGAAAAATGAAAGGTGTGAAAAGCTATCTGGCGTGGTTTATGATATTTGCCCTGCTGGTGAGTACAGCACAGGCAGGACTGATTATTAACAAAGTGACTGACGAATTCTCAGTAGAAAGCCCTTATCCGGTTCATAACCTCAAGGCTTGCCAGTGCAGCAAAAGAACAGACATCCTGGAAATAAAAAACATCGGTGATTTTGAAGCCTTGTTCAAAGTAGAGATATACTCCCCTATCAAGGACCTAATCACTTTGAGCGACGACACTTTTGAGCTGGCGCCAGGAGAGGATAACAAGGTGTATGTATATATTGAGGTGCCATGCGATGAGCCTTTGAACACATACTATACCGCTGTTGTAAGAACCAACTATGGCAGGAGCAAGGAAATCTACAAGGAAGTGGTTTCAAGCAAGTGCCAGAGCATAAAGTTTGAAAACAAGGTGGTAAACGGGCAAATCCTGCCAGGGGAAATAACGACAATACAAATTGACTTGCAAAATGTCGGCGACTTCACAGACACCTTTAAAATAACTCCTGAGCTCTACAAGGAATTCACGGTCCTGAGCCAGGACGAGGTGAGCCTTGCGCCAGATGAGCAAAAAAAAGTTTTCATGTATGTAAAGTTCCCCTTAAGCCAGTACGGCAAGATAGACTTCCCATTCACCATAACATCTGAGAAAAGCCAGAACATTGTGCGAGGAGTGCAGAGCTTCTCTATTGAAAGGGACTATGACTTCAGCATAAAGACAGATGCGCTTGAGATGGATGCCTGCGAGGATGTGAGCAAGGAAGCAAAGCTAACTATTACTAACCTTGCAAATACTCCTAACAAATACTATCTCCAGCTCATTGGGCCTAGCTTTGTAAAGCTCAGCCAAGACAGCTTTGAGCTTGAAGCAGGAAAAGAGAACACTGTAAGCATAATAATCACGCCTACAGAAAAGGAAATCGGCGCATATGACTTAGTGCTAAAAGCAAGAACAGAATACGGCGACATGTACAAGGAGAAGAGCTTCAAGCTAAGAGTCAATAAGTGCTTTGCTTCAGGAGCAACGCTTGAGGGATATAACGAAATTGTCTCAGACAAGGCTTGCTGCGGAGAAAAAATCTTCACCCTCAATATCAGGAACGACGGATTATACGAGGAAGCATATGAGATAACCACAGACAGCCCTGGATGGGTAAGCGTGGCAGAGGAAAACAGGTTTATCAGACTCAAGCCAAGCCAGAACATCAACCTCCCTGTAAAGCTCAGCTTCCCTTGCGTTGATGCAAAACAAACATCATTCATAATAATGAAGCAGCTAAGAGCGCCCTATCAGACGCATGAAATAAAAGTAGAGCTGGAAAGCGTAACTCAGAGGACGTGCTACAATGTCAATTTGCTTCAAGACAAGTACAGAATCAACTATGAAACCAAGAGCATACCTATGCTGTTGCAGAACACAGGACTAAGGGGAGGCACCTATAAGTTAGAGCTCGGAGAGCTTGACTCAAGGTTTGTTTACCTTGATGAGGAAACCATGAGCTTTGAGCCTGGAGAGACAAAAGTGCTCCATGTTTATCCAAGGAACTACACTGCTTACAACGAAGGCACCTACCTCAACAAGATAACCCTGACCATGAGCCTTTTAGACGACAAATTAGACATTGACTACCAACGACAATTCTGGGTAGTGCTAAGGGACAAGGACTTCATCTCAAAAGCCATTGATTTCCTGAGAAACTTCAACTACTCCAGGATTGGATGGTGCGGCTTATTAACGCTGATACTTTTAGGAGTGGCAGGCATAATGCTTATCATCGTAGCATATATGAGGTTCAAGCCAGACTTAAAGATGAAAAGGATAAAAGCTAGTCGGATGAAGATAATCAGGGTTGTTAACATCATCCTGATCTTCCTGCTCATACTAAGCATCCTGGCACTAATCCTCATAGGCAACCCTAAAACAGAAAGATTCTATGAGCAGCCTAGTCAGAACAAGACAGGATTAACTCATGAGTGGAAGCAGAACACAGACTACCAGGTAAGCCTTGAGCAGTACTTCGCAGACCCTGACCTTGACGTCCTAAGCTACACCTCGAGCCAGCCAGACCATGTTGACGTGAAAATCAGCGGCAACATAGCAACCCTTAGGCCAGAGCACAACTGGGCAGGAGAAGAGCAGATAGTCTTCACTGCAAATGACAAGAAAGGCGGAGTAACAGACAGCCCGATAATGACTTTAAAAGTGCTGAAAAAGCAGCCTGTTGGATTGCTCGGCTACTGGAATGCTTACTGCACCCACATCAATATCGTGCTCTTCATAGTGTTCATCCTGTTGGTGTTGCTGTTCTTTGACATAGTAGAAGAGAAAGGTTACACTTACTACAACCCAAGGAAGAACAGGAAGAGATAAATTATTTTATAGTATTATTTTTATTTTTGTATGATTATTTTATTCTTTTCTATTCAATTTTATCTACAGAAATATCTCCATGAACACTTTCTTAGCCATGGTTTCCTTGCGCTTCACGCCCTTGACTTTCCTGGCAAGGCTTGAGAGCTCGAAAACATCCCTTATCCAATTGTAGAAATCATTCTTCTCAATGTTGACATGGCTGTTAAAGGCTTCTGGGCTCATGTTCCTCAGGGCATCGGGAAGCTCGCTCAGGTTCTTGATGACGCTGCCGTCGGAAACATAAAAATACTTCTCCGGAGGGATGTTGGTTATTATCTGCATGAACTTTTCCTTTGAAGGAGCTTGCTTATAAGCTTTTCTTTTT
>DATEYH010000008.1:0-2944 GCA_035256305.1 Candidatus Nanoarchaeia archaeon | reverse complement strand
ATCTTCCCATTTTGCTTGAAAGGGGGTAGTTGTGTGGAACAAGCAAAATTCTATTTTGCTGTTCCATAAAATCGGTGATTTTATGAAAGCTATTAATATTACTCTTTGTTCTTGCAGCAAATACCTTGAGAAGAATCTCTGGAAGCCTTACACTAGCCTGGAAGAGCTTATTAGCAAGAAAATCAGGCAGGAAATCCCTAAAGCCAAGATTTTCTTTAACGAAATCCGCATGCCAACCGCTCTTAAGGAGAAAAAGGAGAGCGAAGTAATAGCCAAGCTCAAGGACAAGGAGCACGTGGTCAAGGTTGTTATCAAGCTTGTGAAGTGCGAGATCTGCGCAAAAGAAGGCACCCAGTATTATGAGGCAATCCTCCAGGTGAGAAGCCTTAACACTGAAGTCCTGGAGAAGAGCATCGAGTTCTTAAAGAGAAGAGTGGAAAACCTAAGGAACAAGGGAGTATTCATAAACAAGGTTGATCAGGTTAATGACGGCTATGACCTCTACCTGACTCACAAGAAGATGGCTCAGGCTCTTGGCAAGGAGCTCTGGGAAACATACGGCGGAGTATTCAAGGCAAGTCCTCACCTATTCACAAGGAACAAGCAGAGCAGCAAGAACATGTACAGGCTTAATGTAATGGCCAGGCTGGCTGATTTCCAGACAGGAGACATAATCCTTAACGACGACAAAGTCTTCAGGGTTGAGAAGGCAGGAGCCAAGATAAAGCTGTTTGACTTTGAGAAGAACTGCTTTGTAACAACTGACTACCCAAAGATGCACTATCATGTGCTCAAGAGGCACTCAACCTATGTGTCCAGGACCCACCCCTACCTCGAAGTCATTAACCCATTTGACTTTCAGTCAAGTATGGTAAAAAACCACCCTAGCAACAGCTTTGAGCTAGGCCAGGAAGTAAAAGTGGTTGTGCACAAGGGGATTTATGTTGTTGAGTAATCATTGGTGAATGAGCTATATTAGTTGAGCGGCTATTCTTATTTCAGCCTTTCTTTCTTGTACTCATCCAGAATGTTCTTTAGAATATCCTTTTTCTTGATTGCTTCTTCAGTTGCTTTCTTGTCTGCAATTGCAAAGTGAGCGCTCTCCCTGATTATTATTCCCTCTGGCTTTATGAAAACAAAACCAGGCACTGGATTCCTTGGAATGTTATGAGTGATTATTATCTTTACTTTGCCTTTTAGCTCATCCAATACTTTCTGGCTTATCCTGACAGGGTTCTCAACCAAGAGTAAGTCTCCTTCGCCAATGCTCAGGAAGCTCTTTGCAGCAAACTCGTCCTGGCTTAAGTCTTTGAGCTTCTTAACCAAAACTGCCTTGCCAGGGCTAAGGCTTGCAATGAACTCGTCTCTTCTTCTAAGCTCTTTCTCATAATGCCTTACCAGGCGCTCATTATCCTTTAGCTGCTTGGTGTAGTGCTTTATCCTGCTCTCCTTGTAGCTTACAAGTTGCTCTCCAGGCTGTTGGTTAAGCCTCCTCTTAAGCCTGGTTATCAGCTTGTCCTTCTCATTCATGTAATGCTTTAGTTGCTTGTTCTTCTCCTCAAGGACTAGTATCCTTAGTTGCAGCTCTTCGAGCTGTTTCTCGCTCACTCTTTTCTCAGGAACTTTAATGATCCTTGGCGAAGTTTCTTGTTTCTCTTGCTTTTCCTTGGTTTTATGCTTTTCCTCAGCCATCCTAAGCGCTGCTTCAAGAGGAATTTCCTCGTTGCGCACCATTATCAGCTTAACATCCTCATCAAATTCTTTCCTGCTGTGCTTTTCAAGGTAATAATCAATCTTCTCAAAGAACTTCCTATGCTTCTGCAAGGCAAAAACAGCAGATGCCAAGGCATCAAGCTCATGGATGTTCAGTTTTGCATCATACTCCTCCACAAGCCCTCTTTTCTCGTCTACAAGCAGGTTCTCCTTTGGAAAGAACAGCTTTGCTCCTAGCTTCACAGCAAGGCTCTCTGCAAAAGCAGGCGGAGGGTTCTTGTCGCAGCCAACAATGAGCGGCTTGCCAAAGCCTATTATATCGGTGATTAGTTCGCTCATCCCGAATTCCTTGCCAGAGCCGCTGGTAATGAACTCTCCCTTGTCATTGATTATTGCATAGCCAAGGGTGGTGCCTGGGTCTACGCCGATGATTAGTAAGGTCATATTGGAAGTGAGAAAACAAATGGGTATTTTAAGTTTTGCTAAAATTATTGCTCTAAGAATTCTTCAATCTCTTTCTTCTTTCTTATGTTAAGAGAAACATGAATTTCGCCAGTCTTCATATATTTGTTGATGAACTCCATCCTATAAAGCTCTTCGAGTGCTTGCTTGACTCCTTTTGTGCCGCGCAGGTGGGTTGCAAATGATTTGAAAAGGTTCTTTTCTTCTGTGTGGCATGCATTCCATTTCGGCGGATTGCATTTTGTTAATTTTCTAAGCATAATCCTTTGAATATCTACTTTCTCCATGCGTTTCAGTGCTTTTTTACTGCTTTATATAATGCTATGACAATTTTTCGTGATAACTCCGATGAAAACGCAAGATATTAGTATCAGAATAATACATGCATGTATCAAAACGAAACATTTAAATATCAGCCTACATATCTGTGATTCATGGAAGAAGAAACAATCATGACACATCTGTTTGGAAACAGTCCGAAAGTGAAGGTCATGGACTTGCTCATCATCGGGAGGGAGTGTGAATATTCCATAACCGACATGGCAGAGGCTGCGGGGGTTGGAAGGGCAACAATATATCGAATGCTGGATATTATGCTGAAAGACAAGATACTGATAAAGAAAGGAAAGTATGGAAGAATACAACTCTATCAATTAAACATGCAAAACCCAGAAGTGAAGCTACTAGCGAAGTTCCTAGATGAAGTTTCCAAGATAGAGTCAGAAAAAGAGATTGAAAGGCAGACCATGAAGGTGAAAGTGAAGGCTGC
>DATEYH010000007.1:0-10690 GCA_035256305.1 Candidatus Nanoarchaeia archaeon | reverse complement strand
CAGAGTTGCTTATCCCTTGGCTATGCCAGCGGCAGTTTGAAGTGTTATGCCTCCACCTCTTCTGACCCTTGTAAATTTGATAAGTCAAGCTGTGTCAAGGGCAATCATACCAGAGTGTGTGGCGATACTTCTGTCCAGAAGCCTAATGATGCTGGCTTTAATGAGGACTGCGACGGAACCAACTTGAATAACAAGCAGTGCGCTGACGTTGACAAGTACACAGGAGGAAGATTGCTTTGCAAAGGGGATTGTAGCTTTAATTATAATAATTGCACCAAGAACATAACAGAATATTGCGGCGACGGCATAGCTAATGGCGATGAAGTCTGTGACGGTTCTGACTTTGGGAACATAACTAGCTGCGAAGATTTCGCTGCATTCAGTGGCGGCATCATCACGTGTGCAGATAGCTGCCACTTCGACACCTCCAAATGCATTCCAAAACCAGTACAACCCAATGCCTCTTGCTATGATGGTAATAAGAACAGCCCAGAGACTGATGTTGACTGCGGCGGAGGAAACTGTCCTAGGTGCGCTAATGGGAAGACTTGCCTGCTAGATACTGATTGCACATCAAATTATTGCAAGAACAATATCTGCACAGCAACCAGCTGCACTGACGGCATCAAGAACGGCTTTGAGTCAGATACTGATTGTGGTGGGGGAAGTTGCCCTAGCTGTGGCGCTGACAAGAATTGTAATACTGACTCTGATTGCCTGGCAAGCCTTTTCTGCCACCCAGCAACTAAGGAATGCACCCCTTCAAGCTGTGATGATGGCTATCAAAACGGCGATGAGACAGGAGTTGATTGCGGCGGAGGCTGCACTACGAAATGTGGTTCAAACCAAGGCTGCATATCAGACGCTGACTGCATGCTAGGTTTCGAATGTATGGGCGGGGTTTGCTCTTCAAACTTTAATGTGGATACTGATGGTGACGGGATGCCTGATGCCTGGGAGAACCGCTATGGACTTGATGCAAATGACCCCTCTGACGCTGACGAAGATCCTGATAATGATGGAAGAACCAATTATCAAGAATACGAAAATGGAACAGACCCGCTTGTGCCTGATGGCTTCCCTGAAAAGAAGAACCGCACCCTTCAGATAATCCTCTTAATATTAGGACTGGTGCTCATGCTTGGAAGCATAGGCTTCCTTATCTATTCCAGAAAGGTGTTAGTGCCTCAGCAAAGAAAGGCAGCTGCAGCCCAAAGAGCTGCTCAGCAACCACCACCCTCATTATTAAGGCCAACAGCTAGGCCTGGCATGGCTCCGGGCATGAGGCCAGGCGGTACCCCAAGTCGTTTGGCTCAGAGGCAAGCAGCTCGTAAAAGCCTTTTCAAAGGGTTTGGACCAGAACAACCGCCAAGCAAAACTGGTGAAGCAGAAGTTTCAGAGAAGAAGCCGGCTGAAGCAGGAGCAGGGGGCGTGGCAGGAGTGAAAAAGCCAAGTGAGGAATTCATTCCCTTATCCAAGCTTGAGAAGGCAGTGCAAAAGCCCAAGCCAGAAGATCAGAAACCCAAGAGCGAAGCCTTTGAGAAGCTTAAGGAATTCGCATCGCAATACAAGGATAAGCTTAAGAAAAAGCCGCAAGAGAAGAAATAAGAAGAGAAGAACTAAAATAAACTAAAATAAACATAGGCAAATAAAGATAAGAAATAAGGAAGGTGAATTCTTCTTGTATAAAAAATCCCAGGTAAGCCAGGTATTCACTTATCTTGTCGCTATCCTTGTAATCGGAGTAATCGTTGTTGTCGGCTATAAAGGGATTGCTGAGCTTCTCAAACTTAACTGTGAACAAAAAAGTGTGCAGTTTCAAAAGAATATCTTTGGTTTTATTGATGAGTATTCTGATAGGGGCTCAACCTATGAAGAAGTTTTGCAAGCTCCATGTGATATCCAGGAAGTTTGCTTTGCAGACTCAAGGTTTTGTTCCCAGGATCCTTTAGAACGCCCATCTTCTATTGTTGCTTACACTACTGATAAAGTGATAATAAGCGCATTGGAAGATCCACTTGAGTGCACTGCTAATGTTTTTATCAAGGGTAAGACTACCGAGGCATTAGGGTTTGCAGAGAAGCTCGTGCTTAGTGAAGTACAAGATAGCCAAGGAGTAAAAGATTATCCCTTCAAGTGCTTTAAGACTAGAAGTGGCAGGTTCAAGTTCTTATTCAGGGGGCTGGGAAGAAAAACTCAGATTGAGGCTGGTTGAGATGCTGAGGGTAAACGCTCTTGGTAGAAGAGGTTTTGCTCTTCAGTTCACCTGGCTGTTTGTTTTAATAGCAGGAGCCATCATTCTAGGATTTTTCTTTTCTCTCATGAACAACATACTACACGGCAGTGATGTAAAGACTGATATCAAAGCTACAGAGGAGCTTGATGCCCTTATCAAAATAAGCCTTGCATCTGTTGACACCCAGAAGATAATTCTCTTTGACAAAAAGGTAATTTTCTCTGCAGACAGCAGCTCAACCTATTCAGAGTATTATGTTGGGGACTCCCCTTATATCGCTAAGTACGAGTACAATGCTGTTTTCTCACCAAATGAGCTTGAAGGTGAGGAAGTCATAATACAAAACATTATGTTCAAGGCGCCCTTCAGGACCCTGCCTATTGTTTATGTTTCTAACAAGGATATTGAATATGTTTTTGTCAACACCACCTTTATCAGCATAATAAGCAGCTACCTGCCGGAAAACCTGACTAAGGCTCTCATAAACATGGATGATTTGATGTCTGGTTATCCAGATAACAATTATGACCGCGTAGTCTTTATTCTTGATAATGCTAATGCAGTTTCCATGTTAAAATTAAACAATTTCCGTAATGCTAACAAGAGGCTTTTTGCAGTTGTTATAACCCCGGGGCAGGACACGGTTTATGGCTATGGCAACCTGACTTTTTACCATTACTCCTCTCCTGCTGGCTTTGTTTCAGAAGGAAGCGTTCCTTTCCTAGACCTGACCATGATTGTTGGAGGTATCATCAGCCATGACAAGGCTATTTATGAATGCAACCTGAGGAAAGTGTTGAGAAGGATTAACCTACTCTCTGGTCTTCATGTCAAAAGGATGAAGCATTACCAAGATGATATCTCGCTCTTTGAATGCAAGACCTCTTACTATACAGCAATAGCTCATCTGGAGGAAATGAAGGAAAGCTCGATTGATGGCGAAAAGCTTTTTACCGAGGATTTCCAAAGCCTGCTCATTTCAATTAACGAATTAAGAACCCTGAACCCTCATATCATCGGGACCATGGACTGCCCTGGAATATATTAAGGATGTTGAGGCTATTAGGGCGAGGCTGTTAAGGTTGTTTTACGGTTATTGAACAAAAGTGAAAGCCAAGATGAGAAGAAAAGCCCAGATGCAAATGACAGAAACCATTTTTGTGGTATTCATCATCCTAATAATTATCCTCTTGGGCTTTGTTTTTTATTCAAAATTCCAGGAGATAAGCATAAGAGAGCAAGAAAAAATCAAGAGGAACATAGAGGTTATCAAGCTTGCCCACAGAATCAGTTTCTGGCCAGAACTTGAATGCTCTATTGCAGGAGCAGAAAGATTTGCCTGTCTTGATAAGGTCAAGTTAGGAGTGCTTGGAGATTTCATAAACCAGACTATGAAGACGAACTCCTATGGCTTTAACTATTATTATGATTTGCTGAAAAACTCAAAGATTACAATCACAGAGGTTTACCCGTCTTCTACCCGAACCCTTGGCAAAGACTACTGGATGCTCTATGACAACCCCGGCAGCACTCCAGTGACTGATGCAGTAACTATCCCAGTCAACCTTTATGACCCTGTTTCAAAGACTTATGCCTTGGGGATGATGGAGGTACAAAGATTCAAATGAGCATGTATCCCAATATAGCGAATATGCTGGTGAAAACAAGAATAGCCAGGAATCAAAAAGCTCGAGCTCAAAAACATAATGGTAAAGGCAGGAAATCCCAGCTCGAAATGATAGGGTTAACAGTGATAGTTGTGATTGTAATCACAGGGTTGCTCATAGTAACTGTTTACAAGTTTAACAGCTCTCCAAGGAGCATCCAGAAAAGATACATTAACAAGGAGACAGCAACGAATTTATTAATTTCCATGACCAACACGAATGTTGGCGATTGCAACAATCTTACCCTTGGAGAGTTGCTCACTGATTGCGGAAGCAGCTATCCTTCAATAAATTGCTTTGATTTTACGAGCTGTGAAATAGCAAACCAAACAATTGAGGTGCTGCTTAATAGAACCCTCATGAGTTCGAGCTGGAACTTAAGCTTTGAAATGAGAATCGTTTCGCCTTTCCAGGGGGATATTAGCCGCTTTGTTAATCTGAATTGTGGCTCAACTTCAAAAGAGCAAGAACAAGCCTTTGAGCTTTTGCCTCTTGAAGCCCAGAACGTGCTGGAAATCACTCTTACTCTCTGCATTGACAAATGAAGATGAACAGTTCAATACTTCTCTTTGCTTTATCTTTGCTTCTCATCTGAAATAATCTGAACTTCTATCTCCCTTTCATTCCTAGGTCCGTCCAGCTCAACTAACATTATGCTCTGCCAGCGCCCTAGCTTAAGCCTGCCATTCTCAAAAGGCACAGTTTCGCTAGGCCCAAGAAAAGCTGCTTTGATATGAGCACCAGCATTACCATCAACCCTATCATGAAGATATCCTGCCTGGTCAGGAAAAACCTTGTTAAGGGCATTAAGCAAGTCAACACAAATATTAGGGTCATAGTTCTCATTGATTATCACGGCTGCTGTTGAGTGCCTGGCAAAAACATTGCATATGCCGTTCTTCACCTTGCTTTTCTTAACCAGCTCACTAACCTTATCAGTGATATCTATCACTTCATGTTTTTTGGCTGTGCTTATTGTTATCTTCATTTTACTTTAAGAATAATGCCTTGTTTTAATATTTTTTTAATCATTATGCAGATGTTTCTCTGATGTGCTCGTTTGCAATGCAAGCAGGTTAGCAAACTTTATATACACCAACTTTCGTATTCTTCTTTGTAATGGACCGACCGCCAATAATCCAAATCCAGCACCTTACCAAGAGATTTGGCAGGAAGAGCGTTTTGAAGGATATCTCTCTTGACATATGTGAGGGAGAAATCTTTGGCTTGGTTGGCGCTAGCGGAAGCGGCAAGACTACCCTACTAAAGAGCCTCATAGGCTATCTTGCTCCTGAGCAAGGCGACGTTAAGTTTAGGTATGATTATTTTGTCAAGAAAAAGGATAAAGAAGGGAGGCCACTCTATGCTTCTGTCTACAGGCAGCAAAAGCTTGCAAAGAACTTGTTCGGGTTTGCAAGCCAGGAGCCATCATTTTATCCTAAGCTTAATGTGAAGGAGAACCTGAAATACTTTGGCTCCCTGTACAACCTTCCTAAAAAAGCCCTTAACTCGAACATAGAAATCCTGCTTGCATTGATGGACTTGAAAAGCGCAGAGCGAACCCTTGCAGGTAATTTATCCGGAGGCATGGAGCGAAGGTTGGACATTGCCTGCGCCCTTATCCATGATCCTGAGGTGCTTATCCTGGATGAGCCCACCTCTGACCTTGACCCTTTGCTCAGAGACCACATATGGAGCCTTGTCCAGAAGATTAACAAGAAAGGCACGACCATAATACTCGCAAGCCACCATCTCTCTGAGGTTGAGCATTTCTGCTCGCGGATAGCCATCATCAGGGAAGGCAGGATTGTTGATGTCGCAAGCCCTGCCAGGCTAAAAACCAAGTATGCTGAGTCTCAGCAGATTAAAATCCAGACCTACCCCGGTGCATATGAAAATATTGTCAGGGCGCTTAAGAGGCCCGGAGGCTGGGTTGTTGGCTCCCAGATAAAAGGCTCAGAGCTGATAATCTACTCAGACCACTCCCAGGCAGCTATTCATGAGCTGCTCCACACCCTGGAGGCTTTGAAAGAAGAGCTCATAGACATTAATGTCTCAAGGCCTGGTCTGGATGAGTTGTTCCTGAAAATAACAGGAAGGAAACAGTAAACGTGAACGATGCGGGAAAAGAACAAAGGAAACAGTAAGGAATAACAAAATTAAATTTGGCAAATAAAATAAAATGAAATCCTTTAGCATTATAAAAAAGAATTTTAAGCTCCTGATTAGGTCCAAGGCTTCTGCCTTCATAATACTGATAGGTCCTTTGCTTGTTATCCTCCTAGTTGGAATGGTTTTCAGCGGCAAGTCTTCGTATGAGCTGAGCATAGGATATTATGCGCCTGAAAAAAATAATTTGACAGTTGCTTTTGTTGATGCGCTTAGCCAGAGCAAGTATTATGTTCATGCTTACTCGTCCGAAGAGAGTTGCGTCGAGAAAATAGAGCAAGGAGTTATTCATACCTGCATAATCTTTTCCAAGGATTTTCAATTAACCAACAAGCAAGGACAAGAGCTAAGGTTTTTGGTTGATTACTCAAGGATGAACCTTGTCTATAAGGTGATTGATTCTGTTTCAGGACTTTTAGAGACAGAGTCCAAGGAGCTTAGCTACTCATTGACCCAGCTTCTTCTCTCAAAAATCAACCTTACTCTCAAAGAAATAGGGCAGGACATTGCATCAGTAGATGCAATGAACCCTCAGCTAAACCTTATTGTGGCAGACCTTCAGAAAGCCAAGGCCAACACCGATTCTATGAAGCTGGAGATGAGGAATATAAGCGCAGAAGAACTGAAACTGAAAACCTCTGAAATCAACACCACATTTGCAAACATAAGAACGCAAGGGTTGGAGCTCATAAATAAAAGTCAGGAGCTGATAGAATGGCTCTCGGATTATATAAGCGAGAATGAGACTGCTGATCTCAAGGAAGAGTTTGATGCACTGACGCAGGAAATCATTGAAGTTTACAATGCAACTCCAGAGCAGATAACAGAGCTGGAAGAGAGTACAAACAAGATTTCTATTCACTTATTAGAAATAGAGTCAGATATGAATCAGAACAAGGAGCTTAATAAAGACACCCAGGAAAAAATAGACTCTGCTAAGAATGCCATTGCAGCTAGCCAGACAAACTTGCTTAATTTGAAGAATGCATTATCCAGGACCAAGCAAAACCTTGAGAGCATAAGCATAACCAATGCAGAGACCATTGTAAGCCCGGTCAATGTTAAAATAGAGCCAATTGCTGCCGAGAGCTCCCAGATGACATTCGCATTCCCCTTTTTGCTAGTGCTAGTGATAATGTTCGTCGCACTCCTATTATCCAGCACCCTGGTGATGTTTGAGAAGAACTCCAAAGCCTTTTTCAGGGTTTTAGTCACCCCTACCAAGCCAAGCCTTTTTGTAGTGACCTCTTTCATAACCAGCTTCATAATAATAATCCTCCAGACAGCCATCATTCTCTGGCTTGCAGCCTACTTCCTTCAAATACCCTTATTCAAGAATCCCCTCCCAATCCTGTTAATAATCTTTGCAATCTCGACCTTTTTTATCATGCTGGGAATGCTATTAGGCTACCTGTTCTCAACTCAGGAAGGGGCAGTGATGGCATCAATAGTGCTCGGCTCAGTATTCCTATTCCTGTCAAACCTGGTAGTGCCCATGGAAAGCATTGCGCCAGCCCTTTCCAGCATAATCAGGTTCAACCCTTATGTGCTTGGCTCAGAGCTCCTAAGAAAGGCTTTGCTTTTCAAAGTAGAGCTTCAGGGAGAGTCTTTGATAGTCATCCTAAGCTTGCTCGGAGCTTCTCTTGTTCTCTTCCTCCTGATGATAATATTTGTTAGCCTTAAGAACAGGAAAAGAGCGAAAATAAAACCAGAACCAGTTCTCAAGAAGAAAACCGATGATATAATGGCTCGCCAAAAAGAGTCAGGGTTTGTTCTTGACCATAAAAAAGCAACTAACAAAACAGAATTATTGGGGCTTGTCTCTGATATGACCAAGACTGAGTTCGAGGAGAGCATTAATGAGAGAGAGAACAAGGTTGCTGACTGGGTGGAAAAAGAGCTGGGGGACAAAAGGCTTGCTGCAAGGCTTAGGAAAACTGTTTCTAGAAAGGAAATAATAAGGCTGCTGGAAGAAGATATAAAAAAAACTAGCGGAGAAAACGATTCTGAGAATAATAAACAAAATAATGAATAATAGGCTTCCGGCGGATTTGTTTCTTAGACAAAATTTTTAAATAGAAGCCTTTAACTCCTCTCATAATTAAATTATTGATAATAAAAATTAGTGAACTGGGAGGTGCGAATCTTGAAAACTTCAAAAAAACACGAACATGCAAGAGTTGAGCATATAGAGCACAAGGAACATCTAGAGCATGAAAAACAGGAACCTAAACCAAGAATTAGCGACAAAAAAACTCCGGGAGGGAATTATCCTTTGATTTCCGGGATCATAATTGTGATACTCTTAACTCTTATAATCATTTTATTGCTGAGAAAACCCGTGACCACACCAGGCACCGGTGGCACGACAGGCAACTACACTGGGGAAAAGGCAGTAGTAGAATTCTATGTCATGAGCCAGTGCCCTTATGGAACCCAGGTTGAAGATGCCATTGCTCCTGTGCTTGAGAGCATGGGAGAGGCAGTAGAATTCCACCTTGATTTTATTGTAAGCCAAGATTCTTCTGGCCAGTTCCAGAGCCTTCATGGAGCAAAGGAAGTTAGCGGAGACATTGTGCAGCTCTGTGCCATGAAGTATTACCCCGAGGATTACAAATACATGAAATTAATTGTATGCCAGAACAAGGACGCTGCTAATGTAGACACTAACTGGGAGGCATGTGCAAAAGAGAATGGGATAGATGCAGAGAAACTAAGAACCTGCCTGAACAGCGACGAGGGCAGGAGCCTGCTTACAGCCTCAATGCAAAAAGCCCAGCTAAGACAGGCTAGCGGAAGCCCAACCATGTACGTTAACGATGCTTCTTACCAGGGAGCAAGGGATGCTTTAAGCTTCCAGAGAGCAATATGCCAGGTTGCGGAGCATGATGCTTGTAAGAGCATACCAAAATGCGCCAGCGATGCTGACTGCACAGAACAGCCAGCAAAGGAAGGCTATTGCCTCAATCCAGGCCAGGCTAATGCTGCGTGCGAATACAGGGAGCCTACCAAAGTGAACATGGTAGTCTTGAATGACAAGAGATGTACTGCGTGTGTCCAAGACACTGCCCAGTATGTTGTGCAATTAAAAACAATATTCCCGGGCTTGGAGGTTAAAGAGCTAGACTACTCATCAACCGAAGGCAAAAAGCTGTACACAGATCTTAAGATAACCTACCTGCCTGCCCTGCTCTTTGATAACACTGTAAAGGACAGCAAAGGCTATGAGCAGATAAGCGGATATTTCGAACCGGTAGGGCAATACCTTAATCTCAGGGTAAGCGCTGATTTTGACCCGGCTGCAGAAATCTGCGACAACAGCATAGATGACAACGCTAATGGTCAGATTGACTGCGCTGATGATAGCTGCAAGAGCCAGTGGAAGTGCATGGAGAAAAAAGACAAGCCAGAAGTTGAATTGTTTGTCATGAGCCACTGCCCTTACGGCACCCAGATTGAGAAAGGAATCCTCCCTGTTGTGGAAACACTTGGAAGCAAGATTAGCTTTACAGTCAAGTTCTGCGACTATGCTATGCACGGCCAGAATGAGCTTAATGAGGAACTACAGCAATACTGCATACAGAAAGAGCAGAACGCCAAATACCTTGCTTACCTGAATTGCTTCTTAGAAAAAGGCGATTCTGCTGGATGCATTGATTCAACAGGAATTGACAAGACAAAACTGAGCGCTTGCATCAAAGCCACAGATGAAGCTTACAGTGTAACCAAGAATTTTGAAGACAAAACCACCTGGGCAGGAGGAAACTACCCTCCGTTCACCGTCTTCCAAACTGAAGTGGACAAGTACGGAGTGCAGGGCTCGCCAACTCTTGTTATTAACGGAGTGGTTGCAAGCTCTGCAAGAGACCCGGCAAGCTTGTTGGACGCAATCTGCACAGGATTCAAAACCCCTCCAACAGAGTGCAGCACTGAGTTATCTTCAGCAACTCCATCAGCAGGGTTTGGCTTTGAAACAACAACCACTGCAAGCTCAAGCGGAGCATGCGGTTAAAATTATTTTTTAATCTTATTTTTATTTACTTAAAAATATTTTTTTACAAACTATTTTTAAGGTGAACATCTTGTGTTTGGCAATACCTGGCAAAGTGGTAAAGGTTGAGAAGGATTTTGCACTAGTTGATTATTCTGGAGAGCAGAGAAAGGCCAGCACAGAGCTTGTCAAGGTGAAGCTGGGGGAGTATGTTATTGTGCAGGCAAAATTCATTATTCAGAAGATTCCTAAGAAGGAAGCCTTAGAGGCAATAAAGGTCTGGAGGCAATAAAGTGTTTAGGAGGGAAAAAACAAAGCAAGAGTCGAGCCCTGAAAGGTATTTCTTAAAGTATGCTTATCCCTGCATTGGCAACCTAATGCACGACAAGAAGCTCAGCAAGGAAGATGCTCAAAACCTTGAGTGCTTATTGACTGAGCACAAGCCCATTAGCAGGGAATACCTTAAATCGTGCTTTCCCAGTGCTTTCAGGAGGATAAAGCAGGTTGCTGGCGAGATGAAAATGGATTACTGGAGCGTCGCTGTTCTCCGTAAGTACTGGCTTGAGGAGCATAACAGGTTTATTGATGCTGGCGAAGGAGATTATGCAAAGGCAACCCCTTCTTTCA
>DATEYH010000006.1:0-20694 GCA_035256305.1 Candidatus Nanoarchaeia archaeon | reverse complement strand
GGAGAATGCTAGCGTAAAGGCAGAGTTGGCAGGCCTTGAGCAGGAGTTCAAGCAATATGAAGGAGTGCCCTTGTTCAAGGAAAAAAGCGAGGAGCAGATAGAAAAGGAGATAAAGCAGTTCGAGAAGATGATGGCTGACATCGGAGCTGTTAACATGAAAGCCCTGGAGATTTACGAGAGAGCAGAGCAGGAATACGAGGGGCTGATGAAAAAGAAGGACAAGCTTGGCAAGGAGAGGGAAGACGTGCTTGTGATGATTAATGAGATTGACAGCAAGAAAAAGGAATTATTCATGAGAACCTATAACGTGCTCAATGAGAACTTCAAGAAAATATTTTCTAGCCTGACCACAAAAGGAGAAGGCTCGTTTGAGCTTGAAGACGAGAACGACCCATTTGCTGCAGGCATGACCATAAAAGTCAGGTTAGTAGGTAAGAAGTTCCTTGATATCAGAAGCCTTAGTGGAGGAGAAAAAACCTTGACAGCATTATCATTCATATTCGCAGTGCAGGAATACGCGCCTGCAAGCTTCTATGTTCTCGACGAGGTGGATGCTGCGCTTGACAAGCACAACTCAGAGAAGTTCGCAAAGCTCATCAGGAGCTATTGCAGGAACGCCCAGTATATTATAATCAGCCACAATGACTCTGTAATCAGCGAAGCAGACAACCTTTACGGCGTGAGCATGGACCAGGACAGCATAAGCAAGGTGACGAGCCTGAAGATATAAGATTATCGGAAAATATTTAAATTTTGGGATTTTCCTATCTGAAATGAACTTCCTAGAGAAGTTATTTGGTCAAAAAATAATAAAAACTCTTATTCTGTTGATTATAGGAATTCTGCTTTTTATTTTTGGCGATAAATTTGCAGATTCTAAGTCTATTGGTATTATTATTGCGGTGATTTCACTATGCTTTCTCGTTTACGAGATTCAATTAAGGTATTATATCAAAGTAAAAAAGAATACTAAAGAATTTAAATCAAACAGAGAAGCATTTATCGCTAAATATTTTGATAGCAAGAAGATAAAATATATTTATGAAAAAGAATTAAAATTAGGGCGCAGTAAACTTCACCCTGATTTCTTTTTACCAGAATTTGATGTTTATGTTGAATATTGGGGCAAATGGCCTGGAGATTTTGATTATAGAAAAGAATGTAGTCATAAAAGAAAACTCTATGAAGAGTATGATGTCAAGTTAATAGAACTCTATCCAGATAACTTAATATCCTTTCAACAATTAGATTGGAAATTTACAGAAAGATTGTTAAATATATTGAAAAAAGAAAGATCTTAATTTAAATAAAACTAGAACAAAAAAATTATTTCTCTACTTCATCATCTCATCAATCGTCTCCTCTATCTCTTTGGCTGTCTTGTCCCAGGTGAACTCTCTCTCAACAGTCCTCCTGGCTTCCAAGCCTATCTTTTTTCTCAAATCATTATGCTTCATCAGGAATTCTATCTTCCTTGCAAGGTCATAGGAGTTTCTCTCCTTGAAGAACAAGCCGTTGACTCCGAACTTGATGTAATCCTTGACAAACCCTACCTTGGTTGCTATGACAGGCACTCCGCAAGCCATGGCTTCAAGGGTTCCGAGGCTAGTAGTTTCTGTCAGGCTTGGCAAACAGTAAACATTCATGGCTTGAAGGTAGGGCACAACATTGTTTGTGCTTCCTGGAAGCATTACGCCTGGCACTGATGCCAGCTTCTTCTTGATGCTCTCCACTCCTTCGCCTACTATTATGAGCATAACATTAGGATGAGACTTCTTGACTATGATGAAAGCCCTTAGAAGAGTCATAAGGTCTTTTTCCCTGCCAAGCCTGCCGTGATGCCCGATAACAAACACTCCCGGCTCTATGCCCAGCTTTTTCTTAGCCTCAAGCTTGTCGGTTGGAGGGATAAATTTCTTAGTGTCAACTCCAAGGTGAACCACTTTTTTCATAGTCTTAACTTTCTGCCAGCTAAGCATCTCTGCGATGTTCTCAGCAGGCACTATAAGCAG
The DNA here is from genome assembly GCA_035256305.1 of Candidatus Nanoarchaeia archaeon. Taxonomy (GTDB): domain Archaea; phylum Nanobdellota; class Nanobdellia; order Woesearchaeales; family SM23-78; genus SM23-78. Next base: position 18,682 of record DATEYH010000006.1, on the reverse strand, counting down.
GTCTGACTTATTATAAATCTTCTTGGCAATGGCTTTGGTTATAATGTAAAGATATTTCTTGAGAAAGCTCAGCCCTGCTGCCTTTGCTACTAATTCCCATTCTATTGAGTGCATGAAAGAAACTATTTTCTTCCTGTTCTTCCTGGCCGCCCTTATTGCCAGGTAGCCGATAGGTCCTATGGTCTGGGAAAAGACAATATCTGCACGCTTTACCTCTCTTTTTATCCTCCTATAGTCAAGCTTAGCAGCATTAAAGTCGCCCACTCTAATCTTGGTTACAGGTATCTTTATGAGCCTTACTTCTCCGTCATCATCAAAATCAGAGCGCCCAAAATCCGGAGCAATAACAGTGATATGGTACTTGTCCTTCAGCCTAGGTATTATTTCTGACAAGAACCTTGCAATGCCATCCCATCTTGGAAGGAAATTGTCAGTGGCTATTAGCAAAAGCTTTTTTCCGCCTGATTTCTTCTCAGCCCCTTTCTTGCTATCATCAGCCTTTGCCACAGTCTCACCTTACCTTGTAAAAAACTTCAGCGTATTTTGTGCTGTATTTTATCCCATTTAAAGTGTCCTTTATGTAAATCAGGAAGAAGAAGAAATTATTAAGCACAAGATAATTATAAAATGTGAACAAGTCTATCTGGCTCTTAAAAGCCTTTAACGCAGCTATCTTGGTCTTGAAAGTGTCAGAGGTATCAATTACCAGCTTAGGCTTGCTCCTCTTCCTAAGATTAAGAAGATGCCACACCTCAAACATGTAAAGCTCTGACTTCAATCCGAGCCTCTTGTAAATCTTTAAAACCATCCTGAAAGTAGCCCTGTGATCAGGATGGGCGTCATCAGAGGCATGAGTGAATATCTTGACAGGATTAAGCTTCCTAATCATCTCCTTGAAGTTGTTCTCCATCCCCCTCTTCTCAAAGTCCTCTTCAAAATGAAGCTCCTTCAAGCCAAGAAAAACAACTCCTTTGCCGCCAATAATCTTGTCAGCCTTCTGAGCCTCCTTAACTCTAGTCCTGGATATAACTTCTCTCCTTATGTGAGGCTTGGCGCCCTCGCCAAAAGAGAGTATGATGGTGTGAATATCATATCCTTCCCTGGCATACTTTGCTATGGCTCCGCCTGCACCAATAACCTGGTCGTCTGAGTGAGAGCATATCACCAGGATTGAGCCCTTGCTCTTAATCTTGCCTTTACCTGCCATAGCCCAATAGATAGAAAACAAGCTTTAATTAGTTTTTGGTTTTAGGAAGTATGAATTAACATCCTCCTTATTCATAACGTAACGCATCCACAGGCCTTAGCTTTGAGCCTTTATACGCAGGTATTGCTCCTGCAGCCAGCCCAACGCTTACTGACACACCCAAGGCCATAAGCACTGAGTTCAATGAAACAAATGTTCCTCCTCTCAGCATTCCTGATTCTCCCATTAGTGCAGGCAGCACTCCTGAAAGTATGCCCCCGAAAATCACTCCAAGCAATCCTCCGACAAGCCCGATTAACATTGCGTTAAGGAGGAAAATTATCAAAATATCCCTGTTCCTGGCGCCTATAGCCTTCATTATCCCAATGTCCTTGGTTTTTTCAAGGACTGAGGTGAACATGGTGTTTGCAATGCCAATAGCTCCCACTATCAATGAGACTGCAGCAATCGCTACTAAAAAACTGCTCATGGTTGACCTCATTTCTGACATAGTCTCTTCCATCTTTGCGCTTGAGGTGAGAGAGAAATCCTTGGTGCTGTTGGTAACATGCCTTACTAGCATTAGCTTCTTCTCAATTTTTGCCATGGTAGCATCGAGCTGATTCTCATCTTCTATTTTTATGGTAATTGAGTCATACTCATCTTTTTCCTTGTCGCTGAGCACCTGGAAAGCCATCTGTATGGGTATATAGATAGAATTGCTATTATCATCAATGATTCCGACAACCCTGAAGATACTGCTTTTGTTCTCATAGGTGAGGGTAAGCTTCTGGTTGATTCCTACTGGGCTGTCAAAATATGATGAGGCTAGCCTTCCACCGATTACAATGACGTTCTGGTCAGCTGAGTCAAGCATCCTTCCCTGGTCTATCTCTTCAGTCGTTATCCTTGCCCAGACTGCCTGGTCAACTCCTGTCAGCTGCACAGAGCCTGATTTTCCAAGATAGGCTGCCTTGACACTTCCGCTGATAGTAGGATTAATCAGTTCAATCTCAGGAATTGATTTCAGTGCTTGGATATCTGAGTTATCAAGAACAGGCTCATCTTCCTCAGCTACTGCGCTTCCTCCGCCCATGCCTGGCGGGCCATCGCCTCCGCCACCAACACCAAACATCCTGACCCCTCTGGATGATCCTGCAGTCAAGGTTAGAATATCTGCGCCTAGCCCTCCCATTTGCTGATTTATCTGCTCCTGCATCCCGCTACCGATAGACATGATGGCTATGACAGAGCCTACGCCTATCACTATTCCAAGGATAGTCAGCCAGCTCCTTAGCTTGCTGTGCAGCACCATGTTAAAGGCGTGCTTAAGGCATTTGCGTAGCTTCATTTTTCATCTTCGAAACCGACATCATGGCGTTTAGCCATTGTTATTACTGGTTTCCTTATTATTTTCATTTCTTTTTTTTCCTAAACAAATCACTGAACTCGTATTTTGGGTTCAGCGTCTTCTCTCTCTTGTACTTAAAATAACCAACAGATACTATGATTAATACTACCAAGCCGATGATGTACCATTTGTACTGGGAGATGAAGCTAGGGTTTCTTTGAAAGCTTCTGTTCCCAAATCCCATGGCGATGGTTTGACCGCTTGTTGTCATGTTGCCCTGAGTGCTCATCTGAACTTCTTTCTCAACAGTGTTTCTTCTTCCCATGGTGTCTGTGTAAGCGATTTGCACCAGCACCTTGTTGGATGTTGGAGCGGTTTGGTTGGCTGCTTGCTGCCTCATTGCCTGAAGCTGCTCACGGCTCATGGATGCATTTGGCGCAAAGGCTTGCGTGCCTGAGGATTGCAAGGTAAAGCTCGCAACAGTGTAATCTCCTGTGTCAAGGTTGCCAATAATCACTGAATTCGAGCCTGTAACGCTCCAGCCTGATTGCTGAGGTATTATTACTGAAACAGAAGTGGCTGGGTTGCTTCCTATGTTTGCAATTGTAAAAGATGTCTCTCCTCCTGAGCTCTCAGAAAATGCAACATCAAAATCAGTCTCTCCTCCAACATACACTCCTGCGATTGTAGAAATCTGCTGCTCTGATGAGCTCCCATTAATTGTGTCTGTGTAGGAAAGGTAAAGGTTTAATTTGTACAGTCCTGCTGCTGTGTTAGTGTCAGCCATCACCTCGTACTTGAGATCAACACTATCCCCAACGTCAATGTACTTGATGTACCTGGTATCGTCTGAGCCAACAGGGAGGATTGCATCATCTGTGTTCTCCCATGAAAATGTTAAATCCCTGAGAGGAGCAGAGCCCACATTATTAATAGTGAAAGTTATAGAAGTCTGCTTTCCAGGTATGAGCTGGACCTTGTCAATATATATTATCTCAGCGCTCTCTTTGCTCTGAACATCAATATTAAAAGTTACTGCTGTGTGGAATAAGTCCCTTTTTCCTTCTTCATACTCCCATATCTTTAATGCATACTGGCCCTCAGTCGCATCCTTGTTAATCCTGAGCTTGAACTTGACTATCTTTATAGTATCACCTGACTGATAAGGACTGATAGTTCCCACCTCCTTTACCAGCTCTTCGCCAGAAATCTTTTCAAAAGGATAATCAGGAATAACCTCTAGTACAAGGTTCTCAGCAGCCACTCCTCCCTGGTTCTCAATGCCAATCCTTAGCTCAAGAACATCCCCTGTATTCGCAGGGTCAGGGTCCTGGTTCACCAAGCTAAGGGTGATGTCTTTCCAGTTGTCAATATCTGCAAGCGCAGAGCCTGCGAATAAGACTGTCATTAAAACCAACATCAACCCTACAAAAGCATATTTGCTCTCAATTCTTTTGCCAATTTTATTGTTTTCCATTTTTATTCCTCCATAAACTTCATTTTTTATTCTCCACAACTTTTTTCATGGCGCCATTCTGTTTGATGCTTATAATCCTGCCATCCTTGAGCTCAACAATAGTGTGAGCATAAAGGGCAAGCTTCAAATCATGAGTGACCAGCAGGATTGTTTTTCCTTTAAACTTCCATAGCTTGTACAGCATCTGCATAATCTCTTTGCCAGTAATACTGTCTAAGGCTCCAGTGATCTCATCAGCCAAAATTATTTCTGGGTCACCGACCAATGATCTGGCAATAGACACCCTTTGCTGCTCGCCTCCTGAAAGCTGCGTTGGAAGGTTTCTCATTTTATCTCCTAACCCCACGAGTGTCAAGACTTCCCTTGCTCTTAGGGAAGCCTCAGGGTCAGGCATTCCTTGTAATTCAAGAGGCAAAATAACATTTGCATAAGCATTCATGCTTGGAATTAGGTTGTATTGCTGAAAGATAAAGCCAATAGTAATCCCTCTTAGGGAGGCAAGGTCAGACTCGCTCAGATGAGTTATGTCCCTTGACTTCAGGAATATCTGCCCTTTTGTCGGAATGTCCAGGCATCCTATCAGGTTCATCATGGTTGATTTCCCGCTTCCAGAAGCGCCGATGATAGCAACAAAATCTCCCTTGTTAATTTCCAGGCTTACCCCTCTGAGAGCAGGCACTTCCACCTCTCCCATCTTGTAAATCTTCCAGACGTCCTTGAGCACAACCAAAGGTTCTTTTTGCATGTATATCACTCAGTCTTGCATCCTCTTATCAAAAGCCATTTATAAATAAAATGGACTGGAAGTCCACTTCCTTTATAAAACTTTAAATAGAAACCAGCATTAGCAAAGGTGATAAACATGGCAGGACCCCCATTTCCAGACCCTAATTTTGTTATAGTTGAGCTTATTTTTTCTATAATAATAATACTGCTAGCGCTGTTAGTATATTTTAAGACCCGAGAAATGTATAACCTAACCAAGCACAAGGGAATAGGCTATTTCAGGAATGCTTTCCTGTTCTTTGCGCTAGCATACATATTCAGGTACTTTTTCCATTTGTTCCAGATGAGCAGATTATTCTTTGACATTACAGTTTCAAGGCAGTTTATGGCTCCAGCATCCCTTATACTCACAGGCTATCTGAGCACCATGGCAATATTCTTCCTGATACTCAGCACACTCTGGAAGAAAACCAATGACAAGCCCCTGCTCTTTATTGCCCAGCTTTTTGCAATCATAATAGTAGTGATGGTAGCGCTGTCAAGAACACCTAACATCCTGGGAATAGCCCAGCTAATCTTGCTAGTGTTCGCAATCATCATGAGCTACTTCAGCTATAAGAACTCAAAAAAGCACTCGCAGCTATTCATCATCTACCTCCTGCTCTTCTTCATATGGATATTCAACATATTCGTGCTAGAGCCTGGCAGGCACACTCCCTTCGAGCTGAGGATGATTTCCCCAATAATCTCAATAATCCTCTTTGCGATAATCTATTTCAGAGTCAGCAAGTGGACCAAGTAAAAGGACAGCGTAACTGTTAAGCGAAAATGGCAAAGAAAAGAGAGCGGCTGGAAGTGATATTCGACATCTTGAGAATCATCCAGAGCCATCATAACTCAATCAAGCCAACACCCCTGCTCAGATACTCAAACTTATCTTCTCAAAGCTTCTCAGACTACCTGGACGAGCTCATAAAAAAAGAGTTTGTGAAAGAAATAACAGACAAGAAAGGAAGGAAATACATCACGCTAACAGACAAAGGCTTCAAATACCTTGAGAAGTACAAACTAATTCTAGGGTTTATAGATGAGTTTGAACTGTAAAGAGGGCTAAATGCGCCGGCCGGGAGCTCCGCGAGTCTTGCTCTTGCAAAAAACTCATTCGAATTTCCGAATGCCTAGCCCTAGGGCATTTCCCGGATATACGGCTAACTTCTGGACTTCCTAATGGAAGGCCGCAGTCATTTCCGGCAAAAGAGCTGGAAGCTCAAGAGCTTGCTCTTGTTGTAGCCATTAGACCACCGACGCATCTATAACCTGAGTTATTGCAGGATTAATAAAGGTTTTGGTGCAGATTTCACAGAAATCTGGTAAAGGTGTTAGTATGGGACATTTACTTCGTAAAGTCCCATTCCACGTGTTGAGTGCTACCGAGCAAATCAAATTGCGAGTGTAGTACACTTTCGTAAACCTTTGATATGAAAGGTTTGGTGAAAAGCTTTTTAAACCTTCTTCTCATCCTTGTTGTCAAGATGGTTTTGGACAAGTTATCCGACTCTTTGAAGAGCACACTCAAGAAGATTACAGGAGCAGCTTTTGTAGATGAAAAGCTGATTAATGAGCTGGTCAAGGATATTCAGAGGGCTCTTCTTCAGGGCGATGTTAATGTCAAACTGGTTTTTGAGCTTACAAGCAAAATAAAAGAGCGCGCCCTTAAAGAGGAACCTCCTAGAGGCGTGACTAGGAAGGAGTTCTTGATTAAGATTGTTTATGACGAGCTGGTTAATTTCCTAGGCGGACCTGGAGCTAAGATATTGGTCAAGGGCGAGCCTTTCAAGCTCATGCTTGTCGGCTTGTTTGGCAGTGGAAAAACCACTAGCGCTGGCAAGCTCGCTGCTTTTTACAAGAAGCGAGGGTTAAAGGTCGCTGTGGTCCAGACAGACACCTGGAGGCCTGCTGCTTATGAGCAGCTCGAGATGCTTGCTAAGAAGGTTGGTGTTGATTTCTACGGCATCAAGGGAGAAAAGGATGCTGTCAAGATTTACAAGGCTTTTGAAAAGGAGTATAAGAAGTATGACATGCTTATCATTGACACTGCTGGAAGGGATGCTCTTAGCGATGATCTTATCCAGGAGCTGAACAATATTTATGGCGCTGTCAAGCCTGCTGAGAACTTGCTCGTGATTAGCGCTGACATTGGCCAGGCTGCTGAGAGCCAGGCTAAAAAGTTTCATGAGACCTGCAAGGTTACCGGTGTTTTTATCACTAAGCTTGAAGGCACTGCCAAGGGCGGTGGCTCTTTGATTGCCTGCGCAGTCACTGGCGCTCCTGTCAAGTTCATTGGCATTGGGGAGAAGATTCCTGACATTGAGGAGTTCAAGCCAGAAGGATTTGTTGGCAGATTGCTTGGTATGGGTGATTTAGAGGCTCTCTTAGAAAAGGCTCAGGAAGCAATTACAGAAGAAGAAGCCCAGGATTTGGGCAGGAAGTTCTTGAAAGGAGAGTTCAATCTTATTGACTTGTACGAGCAGATGAGGGCTTTGAAAAAGATGGGCCCTATTGGCAAGGTCATGGAAATGGTTCCTGGGTTGAGCCAGGTAAAGCTTCCAAAAGAGGCTTTGCAGGTGCAGGAGAAAAAGCTTGAGATTTGGCGCCATATAATGGACAGCATGACCAAGGAAGAGCTTGAAGACCCAGAAGTTATCGCTAGCACGAGGATTGAGCGAATAGCTAAGGGAGCAGGCACAACAACCCAGGAGGTCAGGGGCTTGTTAAAGCAGTACCGCCAGAGCCAGAAATTGGTTAAGATGATGAAAGGAGCTGATTCTGAGAAGGGAATGCAGAAGGCTCTTCAGAGATTGCAGAAGGGCGGGAATGTGAAGTTTAAGTTCTAGAGAAGTTCTGTGGCGTTCAATCTTTTCTTACTGCAAAAGTCACCATATCTATCTGCCCTATGCTGGAATGATTGGTTGAAAAATGCCTGTCGACCACATCATATTTTTTTAGTATGCTATGCTCCCAAAACTCAACTGGCCAAAAATTTCTATATATGCCAAATTGGTCTATGTTTGCTTCAGGTTTCTCTTCAGCTTTAAATGTTTTTAACGTGGGAGGCGTAACTATTGGCATCATGCAAATCATCAATGGGCTTATTAAAAACTGCTTCTTTACTATTTCCTCTAAATCTTCAACTTTGAAGTGCTCTAGAACTCCAAAACTTATGCAAGCCTGAATATCTTTGTTGATATAATCTTTATGAAAATCAGAATATAAATCCCCGAAGCTGGGCTCTAAATTGCCTCTTGCATAATTTTTTGCATTTTCAACAAGCAACTCTAAAACTTTTTGGTCATTATCTATCCCAATTACCTTATACCCTCTCCGTGCAAGCGGGATTTCTGTCATTCCAAAACCTGCTCCAAGAGCTAATAACTTTCCTTTTTCTCGTGAGAGGTTTCTTTCAAAAAAATCTCCATACATAGAATCTAATAATTTTTCATACCTGACGCAAGCTTCATCATCGAAGAGCGGAGTAACAACTTTGTGAAAATAGTTGAACCAGCCTCCATCCACCATTTCACTTTCTTTTTGTTTTGGTTTATTCATTTTATTGAATATCAAGTAACACAGAGCTGGCGAATGTATAGGGTTAAGGGTGGGTGAGGTGATCTTAAGAACCTTGTATCCAGCTCTGTGTTACTCAGCTAAACACGAAGGTATGATCATGATGATTTGCATCATCCCCCAAACCTAATAATGTTATTACTGTATGGTAGTACTAATATTTAAAGTTTTCGCTTTTTCTGAGCGAAAACCTCAAAAACTTGTTTTTGAAGTCTTTCGGCAGGGATAATTATTTTCCATAGAGAACATAAACATTTAGCAAAACGAAAACAGATGCACAAACAATCATCTCTTCAGATAATCTTGGGAAGAATGCGCTCAGTCTCCTCTAGCCTGGTGACCTTGTTGACCACGGCCTCTCTAAGAAAAGCAGAGGGAGCTCGCTGCCAGGTCGGGATTGTGCCTGAGTTGCTGCCGCAAAAGCCGTAGGTAGAAGAATATTTATTGCTGCAAAGGACTATCTGGTCAAGGAGATAAAAAGGCGAGCCAGAAAGAGTTACTCCTGAAACAAGCTCTTTTCGGCCGTCAGTATACATCTTAAAAACTGACTGAGGGCTCAGGATAAATTCGCCATTCTCAACACTGACGCAGCCCTCGCCCCACCTGAAGTATAACCCGAACTCACGCCCTCTCTCCTCACAATAGCGAAGCATGTGCTTAATCAGCTCATCTTCACTCACCGTCGAAGAGGGTAACACAAACAAGTTGCTAATCCTTGGCTCAGGGATGCTAGTTGAGAACTCTCCTTTTTCATCAGCCCGCATCACCCACTCACTCCTTGCATGACCGTTTGAATGCAAGCCGAACTGGCCTGCGCTTTTCCTGTCAAGGAGAAAATTTTTCAGGATGCCATTCTCAACAAGAACTGTTTTCTGACCACGGATACCCTCTTCGTCATAAGCATAATGACCAAAGCCTTTCTTGTAGCTAGGGTCATCAATGAGTGTAAGGAAAGAAGGCATTATCTCCTTGCCAATCTTGTCAGAGAATACATTGGTTTCTTTCCGGTAAATATACTCCCCTGAAAGCAGGTGGGCAGCAATAGCTTCGTGAAAAAACACTCCCAACGCGCTTCCATCCATGATAACAGGGTATTTTCCTGTCTCAACGCTTCTTGCATTGGCAAAGGAATTAATGTTGCCTAGTATTTTTTTAATTCCTGATTTTTTAATGCTAAAATTCCTTAGCTGGCTTGGAAGGTTGGTATTAAAGATTGGCTCAAAATAAGAAATCCTCTCTGATCTGTTGTTTTCAACCAAGGCAGAGAGCAGGATGCCTGCCCTGAAGTCACAGCTTCTTATCTTGGTTTTCTCAGAATTAACATACCTGCGAATATTGTTGGTGATGCTTACTGTCAGTAAGGATTTCCACACATGCTCGTTCCTGTAAACAAGCTCTGACAGTCTTTCTAGCTCATGAATCTGTTTTGAGGAGAGCATTCTCTCACCAAGAGAGCGCGCTTCTGGAAGGCTAACCGCTGCAGGCTCCTGAGAAAGAGCAAAAAATAACCCTTTTTCTTTTCTGAACTGGGCAAGGCTTACCTTGTCGTTGTAGTTCGCAAAGGCTGCTCTTATCAGCGCATTCATGTTCCTGTCGATAATCCTCTTGATAGTCGTGGTGTGCAATGAAACATCAGTTACGCCAGCAGTTCCTCTTCCGTACCTGTTCTTCTCCCCTATGAAGGCATCTAAAAGCAGCCCTTCCTCTGAATCCAGTCCTGGAATCATAGTCAGCTTTCCATCTAGGAAATTATACTCCAGCTGGTTAACCACCTTGTGGGCCATGGAGACGAAGTCAGGGCTTTTGGCATAATCCTTATCAAGAAACCTGCCCTTGACCTGGGAGTTCATCCAGCGCTGCACCATTTCTTCTAATGTATTTATTATATTGTCAGTCATCACAAGCCCCTTGAATAAAACCCTATCTTCTGGATACGGGAGAGTGAAATATATAAACCTTTCGTAAGAGTAACTATTCTGGAATGGTTAAGAGAACGTGTTTATCTGGAGAAAGCGTTTATTTGCTCAGAGCTGCTTTCTTATGTTACTGACAAACCTGTCAAAATCATTAATCTTCACGCAAGCGCCAGCAGCATGGTCATGGCCTCCGCCATAGCCTGTCACTCCATCAAGAGCCTTCTCAATCAGAGGAGGCAGCTTTATCCTTGTAGACCTTAGCGAGCACTTGTACTCCCCATTGTACTCCCACACCACCAAGATTAATTTATCAGGGTGCCTGTATATCAGCTCATTGCTGATCTCGGCAGAGAATGAATAATCAGGGCTCTTGTAGACAAAAACCACCAGCTTATCCTCGGGGCTCACTTTTATCTGGCTCATGAGCTCATCATACTTGCTCTTCAGCCGGTCATATTTCTTGTGAAGGAACCTTCCCTGGCCAGTCTTCTGCTCAAGGATCTCATCAGGCTCCTTGATCCTTGTAAGCACCTTCACTGATTTTATCACATCAGACGCCTTGCCTTTAAGGTTAAAAGAAATTATCTTGATAAGCTCTCCGAGTTTTGAAGTATGGAGAGCAACTTCAGGCCTGGTTATATCATTTGAGAGCAGCTCAGGATAGCTCTTGATAAAATCATCAAGGACCTCTTTCTCTGGCAAGAACCAGTCGCCAATAATTCCCACCATCGCAATCCACAGGTTTTCTTTTAGCACCTTGTAAACCCAGTAGGAGGTTGGCCTGTTGTCATCTGCATCCTCAATCCTAGGGTTATAATACTCAATTCCTTTCCTCTCAATCACGGGGTGATGGTCTATCCACACCACCCTTGTCTTTACCTGGTCAATAAAATCCTGGCTGACAATAGGCACATCAACAATTATCACAATGTCAGGAGAGTAATCATTAACTTTCATGGCCAGCTCTGGGCCTAGCTCAGGCGCATTCTTCACAGGCAGGCCCTTGCCCTCCCTTATATGCTTGTAAATAAGGAGAAAGCTTGCTACTCCGTCTGCATCATCGTCAAAAAGTATGACTGGCCTATGGCTGGAGTCAAATATTGCTCTTAGTTCTTCAAGTTGTTTTTCAGAAAGTCCCATTTTTTGCCTCGGAAAAGATTAAAGCTTCTGCCTCTTTATGCTGTCAGTCCAGGTGTCAAACAACACTGCGTCCTTGTGATAAGGCTTTTTCAAGAGAATCTTGAATATATTACTAACAATTATGGCTGCTGCCATGTACACTGCAGGATTGATTAGCCCAACGTCATCAACAGGCTTTATCTTGTCTGTGATTTTTTTCAGCTTGTCAAGGTTTATGCCCTTGTCGCTTGTAGCTACTAAGCCCTGGCTTGCTGATGCAAGTGCAAAGATTAGGGGCAGTTTTTTCTTTTTTGCATAATCAGATATGAGCTTGCTGGCTTCAGGGTTGCCTGTGACATCCACAACAACATCAGCATCAACCAGGAAGACGTTGTTTTTAGTCAGGTCCTCATGAAAAGTCTTTACCTTGACACCAGGATTAATCTTCTCAAGGTATTTTTTTGCCTGCTTTGCCTTGAAGCGCTCATGGTCCTCCTCAAGGTAAAGGGTTTGCGATGAAAGGTCTTTGACAAAGCATCTGCCTTTGTCTATCAGTCTTAGACTGACTCCTGACCTTATAAGCATGGTTGCTGCTGTTGAGCCTATGCTTCCCAGCCCTATTACGGAGACTGTCTTGGTTGCCAGGGTTTGATGGCCTTTCGGCCCTATCTCCTTGAAGTTGACTAGTTGCTCATACCTCATATTTTTCACCCCTCGAGTATCATGAATTACTGAAAAGGGAGATTATAAGGAGTATTTATATTTATCCCAAAAGCCGCCAAACATAATTTTATCACTAAATAGTAGTTAAAAAAGCGAAAGATTTATAAATGGCAAAGATAACAATAGGTTCAGGGGATTTAAAAAATGAATTTGGAAGATGACGTAGCTGTATTATACGAGAAAGGGAAAAAGCGAAAAATAAATAGGCGTAGTTTTAAAAGAGAGCTATCCGACTTTAGAGAGCACCCTCTTCAGTATCTTGATAGCAAACAATACAAGATTAACAAAAGAGTTGGGCCTTTAATGTACGGAGCACTTACTGCTGCAGGAGGCATAGCTGCTTTTGGCTATCTTGAAGACAAGCTATTGTCAGTGGGCGAAAATGTTCCTGCATTAGGCACTCCTTCTGGAAAAATAATGGCATCAGCCCTTGGGGCTGCACTGATTTACGAGGTAGGAAAAGATGTTCTTTTCGGAAAAAAGAACAGCAAACTGCCTTTGCTAAAAAAATTAAATTACCCTGGGCTTTGGAATACGAGCAAGCAAAAAAATGAAGAGATGTATAGAAAGGATAGAAGGCACAAAGTCAGCAGGGGAAGAAAGAACCTGGGCTATGCAAAAAATTTCGGATTAGCAGCCTTGCTTGGAGGAGCGATTTTAAGCGGAGCAGCTAAAAACACAACTGATAATCTTAGGTTCAACCTTTCAGAAATATTATCCTCAAACAAAGAAACAGTTGAGCTCACCAAAAACCAAAATAAAACAATAGACCATGTTCTTGCAAAGCCTGAAGCAAAGTTCGACCTTGGAAAGGCAACAGACAGCGAAATAAAGAAGTCGATGATAGAAGCTGAGCTCTACAGGATGACAGATACTTATTGGGAGAGAAAAAAGGCATGGTTGACCAAGAACAGGATAAAGGATTATGAGCCTATCATAAAGAGGGAGGCAGAACTGCATGGCATAACTCCCGCTCTGATTGAGGGGATTATATTCGCAGAATCTCATGGGAACAGGTATGCCAAATCATCCAAAGGAGCAATGGGGCTTATGCAGCTGACAAAAGAAATAGTAAAAAGATATGGCGTTACCAACCCGTATGACCCTGAAGAAAGCATTAAAGGGGGAGTCAGGCTTCTCAAGGACCTGGTTGATGAGTGCAATGGAAATATTCCGGAGGCACTTTCATTGTATAACTGCAGGCCAGATGCTATTCAATGGGCTAAAAAGAAGTCAGGAAGCAACGACCCATTCGTATTTTCACACTGGCTAAAGGATGAAGCCAGGGAATACCCTGTAAAGGTAATGGCTGCAATGTCGTATATGGTGAATGGAACAGCGCCTGAAGAGCCAGAGGCTGTAGCAAGCTCGCTCTCACCAAATCAAAATATGGGCTCTGAGTTCAAGTTCCTGAGAAAAAGAAATGACGGTGATTATGTCTTCTCTTATGCTGTTAAGAAAGGCGATACGCCAATAGGGATAGCAAGAAAATTCAATGCAACAGATGCAAGCAACGGTGACAACTACAGGGATGTGTCCTTCAAGACAGGCGTTGTGAACAGCAAAGGATACTTCGTAGGCAATACCATTAATCCTGGGCAAGAAATTTATGTTGTGGCAGGCAAGTACTAATCATTTTTCAAACATTCTATTTAAACATTCCAAAACTTTTTTATTCTCATCATAATTCTTCTTATTAATGAACATTCGCTGCATCAAGTGCAAGGGACGCGACCCGAGCATTTGCGGAAGAACCTTCTGCCCAATAATGGTTAAGATAGGAGCCCAGAAAAAATTCAATATAGAGGCAAAAGAGGATTATTTTGGACAGAGCCCGAATGTCTTTGTAGGCAGGTTTGGCTATCCTCATGTCAATGTCGGGGTGCTGAGCGTTGAGCATTATGAGGAGCATGACAATCCCTTGCTCTGGTCAAGGGAGAACTATGACATTGCAAAGATAATCAATCTCAGGAGCAGCTTAATCAACTCAAGCTTCAAGGCGCAGATAACCGGCTTCAAAGAGAGATTCATGGAGGTCAGCAAGGAAGTGGGCATGGCTGAGAAGCCTGTTGAGATGGAGATTGGGTTGTCCAAGAAGCCTATTTTCTCATTGAGCTTTAACCAGGATACCATGCCTCATGGCCCTAATGTTGAGCTGAAAAAAGCAAGGATTACAGAGAACCCTAAGATTCCTGGATTGGTTGACAAGGTGGTGGATGATATTGACTTGAAAGCAAGCCTTGCCATCAACCAGCTTTACAAGAAGAATATTGACGAGCATTACCTGACAAGGCTGCTGAGCATTGGGACGCTTGGAGTCAAGAATCAGAGAAAACTTGTGCCGACCAGATGGTCAATAACTGCAATCGATGACACCCTTGCGAAATCCATGATGAGAGAAGTCAAGGATTATAGCAGTGTTAATGATTACCCTGTATTCTTCGGAGGGCACCTTGGCAATTACTATGTTGCAATCTTTTTTCCAGAAGTGTGGAGTTATGAGCTTTTTGAGACTTATGTTGGCAAGAGCACATGGCATGATTCTGAGGACATAACAACAATGACTGATTACGAGGGCTATGATGGAAGAAAGGAATATGCAAGCAATACTGCGGGCGGCTATTATGCAGCAAGGCTGGGTGTGCTTGAGCATTTGAAAAGAACTAAGAGGCAATCCTCTGTCCTTCTCTTGCGCTTTATTACAGGAGAATACTATGCCCCGCTTGGAGTGTGGGTTGTGCGTGAGGCTGTTAGAAAAACTCTTGCGAACAAGCCGCTGGTCTTTGACTCAAAAGAGCTGATGATTAAATATGTTAACTCGCTTGTAAGAAAGAAGTTCGGGATTAATGTCGATTCAATCCTTAAGAAAAGCATGCTTCTGAACAAGATTAAGGCTCAGAAGAAGCTGGCTGAGTTCTGAGGGTTTTGTAAATTTTAAAGAGTAATACTAAGTTCTAAGAAGCAGGCAGACCATAATACATAACATTAACTACTTCATCTGCGCTTAAGGCTCTGTTAAATATCCTCACGTCATCTATCTGGCCAACAAAGTATGAGCTAAAAATAGTTTCTGCACCAATTTGCAGATTGTTTGCCACATTAGGCGCCCCATAAGCCACTGAATTACTGGCAACCAACTCACCGTTAGTATACAACCTTAAGCCAGAAGAACTGCCAACAGCAGCCACATGAACCCACTCATTAACACGAGCATTATCATAACTTGACAAAGAATTAGTGCCCCTATCATTAAGTAGAACAAGAACCCCGTAGGTATCACTACTAATGCTCAAACGATAACCAGCATTACCACCCTTAGCAACAATAGGACCCCCAGCACCAGCTATCTTCACCCAAGCAGTAATGGTTATTTGAGAAGGCTCAAGATTACTATTATCAGCAATACTAATGTACTCACTACTGCCATCAAAAGAAATCGCCTGCCCTACTTTTCCAGAAACATAAGTGGGAGTACCTCCTGTATAAGTCCCATGATAACTGCCTTGAGAGTCCTGAGTATTACCATCCAAAGCCCAATAAGCAACCTGACCAGAAGGCAAAGTACCACCACCACTACCACCAGAACCACCTGACTGGCCAAAGCGACTAGTAACAAAAACCAAATCAACCATATCAATAACCCCCTTAGGGTCAGCAACATCAGCCCTAGAATCACTACCACCAATACGAGAAGCAACAAAAACAACATCATAAATGTCAACAATACCATCAGAATTCAAATCAGCAGGATTAGCCCCACCAACAGCCACATTCTTAACCAAAGTATCAGACTTACCATTCTTATCCCTAACAGTAAGCCTAACTATATATGTGCCAGAACCAGAATAAGTATGAGAAACTGTTTTACCTGTTCCTGTTGCGCCATCACCAAAAACCCACTCATAAGAAGTAAGAGGGTCTGTGTAACTGGCAGAACCTGAAGCATCAAAAGATATTGCGTTCGCCCCAGACTGCTTACTGCTAAAACTGCTCAAAACCTTCAAATCCCTAAAAACAGTATCATGAACAAGCTGCCAATACTTCCAATTAGTCAAAGTATGCCAAGCACTCACATAATTCCCATTAGCCAAATCCTGCTCAGCCTGATTAGCGCTACTGATTATAAAAGCCTCATCAGCAGAAGAGAAACCCATGCTCGAAGCAACCTTAGGATAAGCATCCTTAACCAAAGAAATCAAAGTCCTCATATGATTTAAATTAGTATCTGACAATGGCTCAATACCATAACTATTAATTCCTCCATTGCTGGTTGTCGCCTTGAAAGCCTTAATGCCAAAAGGCTTAAGGTCAAAATATAAATTACCCCCACTCAGGGTGGCTGAACCTGTTGAACCAACTTCAGAAACACTATTAATGTTTCTCAGAGAAAGGGTTGCTTTCGCAGGCCAGTAACCTGGATTAATAACATAAAACCAGTAAGTGCTTCCATCCTGAAATCCTCTTATTGCAAGGTTCGTTGTAAAACCAGTGCTCAGCACTGGCTGGAATTTTTCTTGAGGCAAAGCAGTATAAACCCTATTAAAATCCCTAAGCTCCTGACCATACTCAACACCAATCCCAATATCATAGAGCCCGTGAACAAACAACTGAGGATCACTACCAATCATTGCCTGGACAAACGCCTCCTGGGAATTGTCACCAGCATATTTCCCTTGGAACCTGCCCTCGTTAAATATTAGAGGCCAGCTTATGCCAGCATCTTTTACATAAGTATAGGCAAGCTCAGCCCATAATTCTACCATGCCAACAGCACGCTTATTGCTATTCTGATTATACTCTGCAATAACATCAGGATTAACATGATGCTCCCAAGCAGTTGGATAAATACCCCACATCTCTGGCCAGTACTCGAAATACTCATAATAATTTCTTTCATCAGGGTAGAGATAATGAGCAACCCACATGTTAGCATCACTAGCAAAAGACCTCGGGTCATTGCTATATTCTCGCATCACCTGATGATAAGTCTTGCCGCTTTTAAGCCAATCCTGAATCTGGGAAAAAATCATGTAATAGCCCTGCACCATCTTCAAATCAGCCCTGCACTTAACGATTTTATCCCTCAACATAAGAGCGATTTTATGAACATAATTCACTCTCCAATTAATCCAAGTATCACGCATGGACGAGCTAGTCAGGAAATTATACCTTCTGCTGAACCTGCCAGAATCATAAGGCTCATCAGGAACACTAATGCCAGTATCCTTCTCAAACTCAGAAATCGCGTCATCTGAATAATCAAAGTTAAGGGGATCGGGATTAGGAGAAAACCTGTCTACATTTGAAGCAAATACAGGGCCAAAAGCCCCTGAAACTATCAGGAAATACATGCCCTTATAGGCAGGCGAAACACTGTATTTATATGCCATCTCATTCGTTCTAAAAAGCATGGATTGCTGAATATCAGGGCTAGTAATCCTCATCATATTCTCTTCCCCAGGAATGGCAGCACCGTTCTTATCCACAGCCTTGTACTTGCCCATGCCGCCAACATTGATAGTTGCATCTGGTTCAGTTATTAAGGTATACTCAGTAGAATATTCTACTGTGTTCATAGCGCCAATATCATTGGACTCAAAAACCCTCAGCATAACCTCCCCGATATCTGCGGAAACACTGGCAGTATTATTAACCATATCAGGAGGAGTATAATAAACCGCGTTCTCCCAATAATACTGGTAAGAGCCAAACACATGGAAGTTCTGGCCCATGAACCTCATATACTGAACATAATGCTCAACAGTATCAAGCTCCCAGAGCAGGCGCTGGGTTTTAATCTGAAGCATATCATAGCCAAGAATTTCATAAGGGCGGTTTTCAACAGCCCAACCGCTTATGCCAGGGTCATTAATCCCAAAATTAATCCCTATCTGACGAGCCCTCTCAGTGCTAATTCCAATGCTGCGCTCTTGGTTAGAAGATGCCTTCAATGCAGGCAGATTGCCAATAATATGATAAATTTTTATCTTTCTGGCAGCAGCAGGCCTCAATGCCATAACACTAACAATATCAATTGTGTGCTTCCCAGGAGGATCAGGCCTATGAATCCACTTCATCTCCTTCATCTGCCCACTAAGAGGATACTTAAGCCCAGTCAAAACAGCCGGCCCACTCTGAGTAGCATAATCCTCAGAAGTGCCTAGCCAGTTTTCTGTCAGCGTAATTGACACACCTGTTTTCCTCATAGCATCATCAGGATACTCTAACACTAGCAAGTACCAGTCTCCTGGGTGCTGGAAAGTATATTGATAAGAAAACATTGCACCATTGTCAGGCTGGGTTTCCCTGTAAGTTAAGCCATTCCTAGTGACAATAGTAGGAGTATATATCTGCTGAGTGCCGGCAATATCAGGCAAATTGTTCCGCCCGTCCCTCCTAGTCTCAATCCACCCACTAGCTGTTGTGAAATCAATCTCTTTTTCCAACACTAAATTAAGGCCATCCTCAATATTATTCGCATCGACTTCTGTCATCGGAATCCTGCCAGTAACAACCAAAGGCTCAGGAACTTTTGACTCTATTGTTGTCCCACCAGACTC
>DATEYH010000005.1:0-4961 GCA_035256305.1 Candidatus Nanoarchaeia archaeon | reverse complement strand
GGCAACCGCGTAGGGCTTGTCAGCTTTGGCACAGGAGCATCAGTTGATTTAGACTCTGGCTTGACAACCAACAGCGCCCTTCTTCACTCAGAAATCAATGCTTATGCTCCTCACCCTGCTGATGCGCAAAGATACTTGTGCGGGGCAATGGAGACTGCCAAGAACCAGCTCATAGTTAACAGTAACAATAGCAGGAAAAGGGCTATAGTGCTCATGACTGACGGAGACTTGAAAAAAACAACAGGCAATACAGCGACTTGTGCCTTTGGGCAGACCAGTGATAGGAGCATTATCTGGAAGGATGTAGTCCACCAAGCTTGTAATTTCACTGATTACTCACACGGAAACCCTTACAACATAACCTTTTACACAGTAGCGTTCGGCCCTGAGGCTGCGAATGACCCTGCAATTATTGGCAACCTGTCTCTCGTGGCTAATTGCACAGGAGGAAAGTTCGCCTTTGGCACCAATGTGTCTGCCTTGGATGAGATATACGCAGGCTTTGCAGCAGAGCTAGCAGCCAGCAGCATTATCTACACCTTCCAGAGGGCTACTTCTGCCACTAGCGTGGAGTCAAGGCTTTACGGCGACTCTTACATCGAAGTCTCTTATGTGCCTCCTACTCCTGCTGTGCAGCAAAGCCAGATACCCATCACTTTCCAGACTCCCCAGTTCGGGAATTGCAACCCCATCATTACCATCCCTGATGGGATGACTGTAATTGATGCTCGCATAGCGTCTTATAGCGGGGATTACTGGACCAAAGGATTGATCGTTGATGGGAACGTAATCTATAATCTATCGTTTTATGCGGATGACTACATGAACCTCGGAGACCCTTTCCAGGTGCTAGTGCCTCCGCACCTGCTCACCAGCGGTGAACACGCCTTCAGCATCGCCTTAGGAGCCAACTCAAGCCACACTGCTCCTTGCTCTCTCTCAGCCAATGACTCGCTTATCTACACAGGCCTTATTGTCGCAGCAACCAACAGGACAATAGTGCTTCCTAGCAGCAACGGCTGCACCTGGACTGTTGAGTCTGAGGACGAGGAGTTCCAGAGTTTGAACGTGCCTGATGGTTATGACGGAGAAAATAAGTGCAATTATACGAATGCAAGCAGAAGTTATACTAATGCAGCTGGGACTTATAATCTTGATTATGAAATTGCTGATGATGCTTATGTGATGGCAGCTTTCCAGCTTTTGAAACAATTAGACCCTGATAGAAATGGGCGCGTATCAATTAATTTTGCAGAAGAAGACCTTGAGATATCAGTCACTCTGATCACAAATGTCCCTTACCTTTGGGGACCTGCCTTAGTGAAGGCTAGTGTGTGGCAGTGAATAAGATGATAAGCTTTAAAACAGAGCAGAAACTGTTAAGAAACAAGAAAGGATTGTTCTACATAGTAGTCTCATCCATGCTCATCTTGGTGATGATAGTTATTTTCCTTGCCTACAAGGAATACGGCTATGCTGACAGGCAAAAGGTGCTTGAGACGCGGGTAAGGACGATTAATGATTTCATCAAGGACATTGACTCAGACTCAGAAAGAGCAATCTTCATCTCAGGATTCAGGTCATTAATCGCAATCGAGGATTATGTTGCGAAGTCAGGAAAATACTTTGCCAATAGCACAGAGACAGAAGAGTATTTCAGGATTGCCTTCTTTAACGGCACTGTGGACGGAACAGAAGTGGATGTACTGATTAATTCCTCCTACTCAGAATACCTGGAAAGGCTAAAAGTGATTGCTGGCAGGATAGGGCTGGACATTGATATCAATGTTACCAATATAGCGCTTTCCCATGAGTCTCCATGGACTGTGACTGTTGTTGTGACAGCGAGAGTCAACCTAACTGACCAAAGAGGAGTTGCGTTTTGGGATTTCACAAGGGACTACAGCACCACAGTCTCCATAGTTAACATCCGAGACCCTGTTTACAGCGTATCAGCCTATGGCAGGGTGCCTAACACCATAAGGATTAGCAACATAACCGATTTTGTTGATGATGCAACCAATGATACAACTGAGCTCATGAGACACATAAACTATTCGTATTATACAAACAACATTCTTGCCCCCAGCTTCCTCATGAGGCTTCAAGGAAACTTTTCGCCAGACCCGGACGGCTACGGGATTGAAAGCATGGTCTACATTCCCAATCTCTTAGACCAAGGAGTGGAGTACAGCGCTAGCAAGAGCATTATTGACTATATCCTCTTCAGCAACATCACAGGCTATGAGCAAAGAGTGTGCAGTGTTGACAATATGCCGAGCTGGTTCAAGATAGATACTAATCACACAGCAGATTACGAGGTTAACAAGCTAAGCTCAACTCCTTGCTAATGAATAGCTAGAAACCTGAAAATGATAAAAAACCAAACCAGGAATTTCGTGATAATAAAAAAGTCTAAGCTATGCAAAAGCATATTCTCAAAGGCGCGAGGCTTCATGTTCTTCTTCAAAAAGCCAGATTATGCCTTAGCCTTTGTCTTTAACTGTGAGGTAAGGGCAGAGCTGCACATGATGTTTGTGTTCTTTCCCATAGACGTGCTCTTCCTTGACAAGAACAAGAAAGTAGTTGATATAAAAAAGAATTTCAAGCCCTTCAGCTATTATGCTCCCAAAGCCAGATCCCAATATGTCATAGAGCTACCTGCTGGCTTTGCTGGGAAGACAAGAATCAAGGACAGGATAATCATAAAATAGCAAAGAAAAAAGGGTGTATTCAAAAAGTCATCCGCGACAGCCCGTAGGGCGCAACCCCGTCGCGTCAGCCATCACCGTTACCCTCGAACTAAGCGTTCTCGGCTACGGTGACCCTGAAGGCTGAGATGACTTTTTAAACATTGCCCAATAAAAAAAGGGTGCGTTTAAAATCTTGCAAAAAGTGCTCTACTCGGCACCCCGAAGGGGGCGTCCCCCGCCAAGCCACCGCCGTGCCAAGCCAGCGGGCGTTGGCAACGATGGCAGGTGACGAGCACTTTTTAAACGCACCCGAGTCTTGGCAAAAGTTTATATATGCTTTGTGATTCTCCTTTATAATGGTAAATAAAACAGTTTATCCAATAACAAATCCGACGTATCGATGTACACCGACAGATTTTCCGCCAATAAATGGGTATCTTATTGTTGGAAAAAAAGGTAACAAAGCTGTCATAAATCATTTTGGCGAAAACGTTATGCCTCATGATAGAGCCGTGGAATGGTATAGACAGCAGAAAGTTGAAGTAGTAAGAGTGTACACTGGCGGACAAATTATCAAATTAACACAGCTTAAAGAACGCTTGAACCAAAAACCAATCGATAAAGCGATTGGAGAATTAGAACGCGAACTTCTGAAATAGTTATTGAATGAATTTATTTGGTCTAAAGAAGGATTAGATTAGTGCCAAGACTCTTGAATTGAATATAACCGTGTTATATTCCCTTTGCGAGGTGAGCTCCCCACAAAACACGAAAGTGTTTTGAGAGATGGAGCGAACACTCATGCAAAGGTCGAGCACCGCAAGACTCCGCAGAGTCTGAGGAGCGGAGAAGTTGCAAATCGGTCGTGTAAAGGGCAAGCCCTATCTGTTAATAGAATTAAGAGTCCCAGAAAACCGAAACATTTATATATAAATACATATCTATTAGATATACATTTATGTTGATTGGGCATATGAAATGACGGGAACACAAATTTTGGAAAGTGTAGGACATTCGCCAACTCTAAATACTGTATTAATGGTAGAGGATACTCTAAAAGATGCTGGACAAGTAATAACAATTGCAGAAATCAAGAGACGATTACCTAAGAAAATTATGCATCAAACTTTGATTACTGTATTAGACTATCTTCAAATAAGTGGAAAGATAATCATAGGAACCAAAGGAATTCTCTGGGTTTATGCAGACAAGAAAGAGTTAGATGAACTTATAAAGAGAGGAACAGAAATATGAAAAAATTAGTCAGAGTAATCCTTTTAGAAAATGCTGATTTCGAGTATAAAAGACTAAATGAAATAGTTGGTAAGCAAAAAGAAGAAGGGAAAGAGAATACTCCGGAGATGCAGTTGCTTAGATCAATAGACCAAAAGAGAGATTTAATTAAGGCCAACCCTTTTTACGGGGATAACATAGAAAAGAAAAAGATTCCTAAAATTCATTATAATGTTCAAAACCTTTGGCGAGTAGAACTTACAGGTTATTGGCGAATGCTGTATACTATCAAAGGAGATGAAGTACAAATTATTTGTTTTCTTCTAGACATACTCACTCATGATGATTACAACAAGAAGTTCGGATACAAGAAGAAATAGGTTTTCTGGGCTCTTTCTATTTTTAGACCGATTTGCAATTGAATACAACCGTGTTATATGACCTTGCCTCGGGAGCCCCGAGGTCGAGCGGAAGTGAGTGAGAGTGGGGCTGAACAGGGATGAGACGACGAGCACCTGAAAGGTGCGAAGAGTTCAAGGTGCCGAATGGATTAGTTTTATAAAGAATAAGAAGTTACTTTCTTTCATGGATGTTGATGATATTTATGAGAGGGTAAAGGGTAAAGAAGTGTCTGGAGTGTTGGATGATTTAATTTATCAATTAAATTTGCTGCGTCCTAATGGGCGTTCAATTCATACACTTAATACACTAATCGCAGATTTCAATATTATAAGCAATCTCTATAGGAAAGGTGTTTACCCTCAGAATGAATCGTTCCAAGCATATAAAGAAAGAAAATATGACGGCTGTAATAATACCATCAAAGCCATTCTAAGAGCCATAGAAGAATTCCAAGTTTGCGTTTAGTGAGGCACCTTGAATTGAATATAACCGTGTTATGTGACCGTTCCCTCCAACCGAGCCTCGAACGAACGAAAGTGAGTTCAGAGCTGCGAGGTTGAGAGATGGAACGGCAAGCGAACGAAGTGAGCGCAGAGTTGGCGGGCGCGTTATTCGTAAATTTATTAAATAGAA
>DATEYH010000004.1:0-3180 GCA_035256305.1 Candidatus Nanoarchaeia archaeon | reverse complement strand
CTCGAACAAGGTGCTTCCTCCTTCGCTCTGAGTCGGCTGAAGAATAGGGGGATCAAACTTATAAAACTCTTTTTTCTTAAAGAACTCCTCCCTTGCATTCACATAAGTGCTTCTGATTCTTAGAATTGCGTTCATCCTCCTACTTCTAAGCCACAAGTGCCTGTTATCCAGCAGGAATTCTGAGCTTTGGTCCTTGGTGATAGGATAATTATCACACCACCCAACTACCATAAACTCGTCAACATCAATCTCAAATCCAGTCGGAGCCCTCTTGTCAGGCTTTATTGTGCCTGTAATCTCCATTGAGCACTCCACCTGAATCTTGTCAGCCTCCTTAAATTTATCATCAGGGAATTTTTCTTTCTTGATAACGCACTGGATGGTTTCCTCTGCATCTCTGAGCACAAGGAATTTTACCTTGTTGCTTCCTCGTTCACGATAAACCCAGCCTCTGATACTTACTTTGCCTGAGCCTTTCTTCATGGCTTCCTTGATTGATACGAATTTCATGAATATCACCCTTCTTGGTTTTGTTAAGTGGAAAAGGTTATATAAAATTAACTAATTCCTATGCTGAGAACTCCTCAATCCTCGGCTTCAGGAGCCGCAAGTAATCATTAGTTCTTATTTTCAATGATTTGGTTCTTTCTCCTGCATTAAAGGCCATGAACTCGTTCATTGGAATTGTCCTGTCAACAAGCAATTCAAGCCCAAATATGCTGGCAAACGGTGGAACACCACCAGGGATGCAACCTGTAAGTTGAGTGACCTCTTCAGGCGTCGCAAACCTAAGGCTCTTTGCGCCCAGGATTTCCTTGACTTTCTTGGAATCAATCTTCTTGGCAGCGCTCAGAACCAGCATAATGAATTTGTCGTCTGCCTTGAGAATCATTGCCTTGGCGCCGATTTTTATATCTTCGCCCCGAGCCTTTGCAGCTTCCTCACTGGTCCTTACTTCCTCGTGTTCTTTGTATTCATAAGAAATCTTGTTCTCGTCAAGAAAGGATTTGAGTTTTTCAAAAGCACCCATTTTTTATTCTCTTATCTTTAGTCCTAACTCTTCCATCTGCATGTGGTGCACGTCACTGGGAGCATCAAGCATTAAGTCCTTGGCATCTTTATTCTTGGGAAAAGCTATAACTTCCTTGATGCTATTCTCTCCTGCCATGAGCATTACCCACCTGTCCAGGCCGAGGGCTATGCCTCCGTGAGGAGGTGCTCCGTACCTGAAAGCGTTCAGTAAGAAACTGAATTTTTGCTCTGCTTGTTTCTCATCTATTCCTAGGCACTTGAACATCTTGTTCTGTAAGTCTCTTCTGTGGATTCTGATTGAGCCTCCACCCAGCTCTGTTCCGTTAAGCACAATGTCATAAGCCTTTGCCTTGACCTTTGCAGGGTCAGACTCCATTAACGGGATGTCTTCTGTTTTTGGAGAGGTGAAAGGGTGGTGCATTGCCCGGTATCTTTTCTCTTCATCATTCCATTCTAGCAATGGAAAGTCCACTACCCAGCAGAAAGCATAATCATTCTTATCATCCTTGTTCTTCCTAAGGTCTGGCTTGTCTGTCTTGTACTTAGCCATTGCATCAGAATAACTGATTCTTTCAAAAGGAATCTTTATGTTAACATCAAGCACTTGCTTCCAAACATATTTGAGCAATCTCTCGATCACATCCTGAACATCTTTCTCTTCTACAAAGCTCATCTCCAAATCCAGCTGGGTGAATTCTGGCTGCCTGTCAGCTCTCAAGTCCTCGTCCCTGAAGCACTTGGCTATCTGGAAGTATTTGTCATAACCTGCTACCATTAATAATTGTTTGAACAACTGCGGGCTCTGGGGCAGTGCGTAGAACTTGCCTTTGTAAATCCTGCTCGGCACCAGGTAATCCCTTGCTCCTTCTGGTGTGGATTTTGCAAGCACAGGAGTTTCCAAGTCAATAAATCCTTCTTTATCCAGGAATTCACGGATTGCTTGGCATACTTTATGCCTTAAGACGAGGTTTTTCTGCATTCTCGGCTTTCTCAAGTCAAGGAACCTGTACCTGAACCTTACATCCTCTGTTGATTCAACCTTCTCGTCAAGCTCAAGAGGCAAAGGCTCTGCGGAGTTAAGAACTTCAACATCCTCAGCAGCAACCTCTATCTCACCTGTGCTTATTTCCTTTCTGACCTGTTTTTCAGGGCGCTTGTTAACCTTGCCAACTACCTTGACAACAGTTTCCCTGCGTATCTCGCCAAGCTTCTTTGTAATCTCAGGATTAACAAACACCTGGGTTATCCCATACCTATCCCTAAGTAGGATAAAGCTCAGCTTTCCCTGGATGCGGTGAGTCTCAACCCATCCGCACAGCATTACTTTCTTTCCAGCATGTTTTTCCCTTAATTCCCCGCAAGTATGTGTTCTTAGCATGTTCTTACCTCAATCATTTTTTTAATCATTCACATCAATATCTTAACTTCGCAGCCAGCATTGCTCCTGAAAGTTTCAGCGTCGCTGCCAGTGCCGATCATAGTGCCGTAGTGAATTGGTATGGCTATCTTGCACCTCTTGAAAGTCTTGGTAGCTTGGGCTGCTTCCATGGCATTCATGGTATAAGTTCCGCCCACAGGAAGCAAGGCTATATCAACATCAATGTCCTTCATCTCGGGAATAAGGTCAGTGTCACCTGCGTGATAAATCCGCACTCCCTCCATCTCAACAATGAAGCCTACCCAATCATTCTCCTTAGGATGGAACTGCTTGTTAATGTTATACGCAGGAACTGCTGTTATCTTCTCATCATTAGCCTTAATGCTCTTGCCAGGCTCAATAAGCGCAATGCCCTTAACATTCAAATGATTAAGCTTGCTCATGGCATCAGCCACAGTGATTATGATGGTGTTCTCATTGATTATCTTATCAACATCCCTTGGGCTGCAATGGTCATAATGCGAGTGAGTGATTAGGATAATATCTGCCTTTGGGAGATCATGGTCTCCTATAAGCTCAAAAGGGTCAATGTAAATAGTCTTCTTGTTCCTAATCCTCACAGATGCATGGCTCAACAACTCAATGTCCAGTCCCATAATCTTCATAATCCCACCCTTATGCCCTTGTTAAAACACTTCATTATTTAAAGTTAATGCTAAACTTAATGCTCGAAAGACGTGAATAATAAAAAAGTTTATATAGCTTTATTT
>DATEYH010000003.1:0-21912 GCA_035256305.1 Candidatus Nanoarchaeia archaeon | reverse complement strand
CTATGCTAATCATGACCTTTTCTTCAAGCACATACTCGCTCTTGTCAGTTGACACACTGGGCGTTGCTGAGACAACGGTGCTTAATGAAACAAGAAGCAGAGTTATCAGTAATACTTGTAAGAAAGAGGCTGCGCCCTTCCTTTTTTTCCACGCTGAGCTAGGCTGGGCGCAGCCCTTTAATGAAAAAACATGAGAGAATTCACGATAGAACTGGTTAAGTATTGTAAATTTAAATATTGTAAATATTAGGCTAACTAATTGGAGAAGCTTAAAATTATTTGCAGTGATTAATTTATCAGGCATTCTGCTCAGCGTGGAATATTTGAATATTTTCTTTATCAGAGCGAGTAGAAAACTACTCACCCAACACCCTTTTATCAACTAGCACTCCTGAAATCTGGAGTTTAAAAACTTTACTCTTTCCTGTGTTCCTTCTAGTTATTAGTAACGCGCGTTTATCCCGACATTAGCGAAAGATTAAAATACCTGAGAATTAAAAAAGGGGATTAAAGGATTTTAATAGGAAAAAAGAGGGTGAGGATGGCTGTTAATAGGAGTTCTGGCAAGCGTGGTTCTGGTAAAGACATTACCGAGCGCAACCAAGAAGAAGTGTTAAGGGAATCTGAGGAGAAATACGGGCGGATGTTTGATGAAGCATTAGATGCTATCTTCATAGCTGATGCTAAAACAGGCATAATAATTGATTGCAACCTTGCAGCATGCGAGCTGGTTGGGAGAAAGAAACCAGAACTGATTGGCAAGCACCAAAGAATTCTTCATCCTCCATTAGATATCAAAGGAGAATTCAGTAGGACTTTCAGACAGCACATTGATGGAAAGAAAGGGCAGGTCTTGGAAGCACGGGTGATTACGAAAAAAGGAGAAATCAAGGATGTTGCAATTAAAGCCAGTATCTTTAAGCTTAAAGACAAAAGGTTTATTCAGGGAATATTCAGAGACATCACTGAGCAGAAGAAGGCAGAAGAAGCTATATTAAGAGCAAATATGTTCAATTCTGCACTGATTGAGAGCGCTCCTTTCGGCATAATCACTGTTAGGCAAGATGGCTTGGTTGATTATGTTAATCCTACGATGCTGGAACTCTCAGGAGCCACTTATAATCATTTCAAGAAGATGAATGTTTTCAGGCTTCCCACTTATGTTAAGATGGGATTGTCTGATAAGGTAAGGAAGTGCTTTAAAGGCGCGTCTTTCTTCATAGGCCCTGTTGAATATGTTTCTCATTTCAGCCGGAAAAGAACAGTAAGGAACTTCACAGGAATGCCTATGCGCGATGAAAATGGTAGCATAGAGAAGGTGATGCTCTTTGTAGAGGACTTGACAGAAATAAAAGAAGCAGAGGAGAAGTTGCGTGAGAGTGAGGAAAGATTCAGGGCTATTTTTGAGGGAGCAACAGACGGAATCCTTGTTGCTGACACTAAGACAAAAAGATTTGTTTTTGCCAATCCAGGCATATGTGAATTAACAGGCTATTCATCAAATGAGCTGTTCAAGCTAAGCGTAGGTGATATTCACCCGGCAAAAGACTTGCCTTACGTGATGGCGCAAGTTGCAAGGCAAATCAAGGGAGAAATAACCCTTGCCAGCAACATACCTGTTCTGAGAAAGAATAAGCAGGTTGTTTATTGTGATGTTAATTCAAAGGTTATGAAGATTGGAGTTCAAGAGTATCTTGTAGGTTTTTTTAGAGATGTCACAGAACGCAAGAAGGCAGATGAAGAGCTCAAAAAGAGAACTGAGGAGCTTGAGAAGTTCAACCAGTTGGCAGTTGGCAGGGAGCTGAGGATGGTGGAGCTGAAGAAAAGGATTAAGGAGTTAGAAAAAAAAGAGCCGGAAGAGGCGGCGTTGAAGAGAAAATAATTATTATAAAAGAGGTGACTGAATGAAAAAACTCATGGTTTTGTGCTTATGTTTTGTGCTTGTTTTTGGTTTAACAGCATGTGTTTCTCAGCCAAAAATGCAAGAGCCAGAGGCCTTGCCAGAACCCCAGATGCTTGTCATAGCAACTGCTGTTGACCTTTACAATATTGACCCTGCTGTTGGATTTGATTATGCTCTTTCAAGCACTAGCAAGGCGCTTTATGATAACCTTTACAGGCATGTTGATAGTCCTCCAAGAGTCATTCCCTGGCTGGCAGAGCGTTATGAGGTTTCAGAGGATGCTACCGAATGGACTTTTTATTTAAGAAAAGATGCAAGATTCCATGATGGCTCTCCTGTTACTGCACACGCTGTTAAGTATTCCGCTGACAGGCTTTTTGATATTGGGAAAGGACCCGCCTCTCTTTTTATAGGGGTGCTTGATAAAGATGGTGTTGTTGTGGTTGATGATTACATTGTGAAGTTTAAACTTTCTAAGCCTTTTGCTCCTTTCATTGACGTAATACCTTGGCTGTTTGTTGTGAACCCGGGGATTGTTGAGGAGCATCGCGGTGATGATTTTGCTCAGTCTTGGCTGTCTGAGAATGAGGCTGGCTCAGGGCCTTTTACAATAAGCAAATGGGTTGCTGGTGAAACGTATGAGTTCAAAGCTGTTGAAGATTACTGGAAAGGCTGGCCTGAGCAAGGAAGGCTTGCAGGATATAGGCGGCTCGTCATGAGGGATTCCTCTGAAAGAAGCAGAGCCTTAATAGATGGAAGAGCTCATCTTGCCGATTGGATGCTACCAGAAGACCAGCTTCTTCTTAGGGATATTCATGGCATGGTGCTTTCTGAAGAGCCTGGATTGGATACATATGAAATTAAGTTAAATAACAAAAAAGGCTATACTTCTGATGTTTATGTTAGAAGAGCAATTTCTTATGCCCTGGATTATGATGCTTTGGAAAAAATTTGGGTTGGAAGAGCAAAAATGATGAATGGGCCGCTGCCAGCTGGCTCTGAATGGGAGAATAAGGAGTTAAGCATCTACAGGCTAGATTTGGCCAGGGCGGGACAAGAGCTTTCTAAATCTCCTTGGCCTAACGGAGGCTTTGAACTGGATTTTGTTTATGTGTCTGGCCTTGAGGAGGAGAGACAGACGGGCTTGATTGTGAAGAATCAGCTAGCTAAGCTTAACATTTCAGTGAACATAATCCCTATGTTCTGGGCAGATGCTGTTGCTTTGTTTGGAGAGCCAGGTTCTTCTCCAGACATGTTCCCATTATACTCAAGCACAGCATATTCTGACCCTGATAATTATCTTTGGTCTGGTTATCATTCAAGCCAGGCAGGCCAGTGGACTAATCCGGGGCATTATGAGAATGAGCAGGTAGATGCCTTGCTTGAGCAGGCGAGGGGGATTATAGATAAGGAGCAAAGAAAAAGCTTGTACGATCAGGCTCAGCATATAATAGTCAAAGAAGCTGTTAATATTTTTGGCTTGACCCCTCAAGATGACCATGTTTTCAGCCCTGTCTTGAAAGGGTATGATTACTGCCCCATAATGGGCTCTTATGAAGAGTTTTACTGGTTTAGAATAGAAGATTAAGGTTAAGGGAGAGCAAGAATTAAGATAGTAAAAAAAGGGAAGACTGCTAATGAGGTTGTTAATAGGAACAAAATTAGTATTATCTTTTACAATAATTATTTTGTTAATGTCAGGCATAGGCTTCCTTAGTTTTTATTCGTTAAATCGCTTTGATGATACTAGTGCTGTTATGATTGATGAGGAAATCCCTCTTCTTATTGCAGTTTCAGGCGTAGAAAATGATTTGTTGTTTTCCAGGCTAAAACTAAGTGAGTACGCGGCTACAGGCAACAAAGCACACCTTCAGAGCTTTAACAGCATCCTTGACAAATCCAATGAGAAGATATTATCTCTAAAAAGCAAACCTCTGCCTCAAGAAGAATTAGCATTAATAAATGAGGTTGAAAAATCTTTTGGCTCATATAAAACCCTTTCAGATAGTTTTATTCTATTTTATTCTATGAATCCAGGGGATTTTGAAACTATCTCTGCAAAAGAGCAAAAAATAGATGCTTTGCTGGAAAATGCTTTGATTTCAAAACTTGACCTCTTTCAAACAAAAATACGCGACAGGATTTCGACGAGCAGGGAGATGATGCCTGTTGTTTACCAGCAAATTCTGTCTTTGCTAATCATTTTCGGTGTTATATCAATTTTAATAGCCGTAGCGGTTTCTTTCATGATTTCAAGAAGCGTTTCAAAACCTTTGATTAAACTTGCAGGCATTGTGCCTGAATTTGCTAAAGGAAATTTCGACAAAAAGATTGATGTAAAGTCAAAAGACGAAATAGGCGAATTGGCTGCTGCTTTTAACGCCATGGCTAAAGATTTGAAACTTTATCAAGAGAAAATCAAGCATCACGAAGCAGATATGGAGTTATCAGTTGAGAAAAGGACTAAGGAATTGAATGCAAAAGTCAAGGAGCTCACTGACACAAGGACAGCCACTCTTAACATTCTCGAGGATGTTAATCTTTCCAAGGAAGAGCTGGAGAAATCCCATAATGATCTGGTAAGGCTTAACAAGGCATTGGAGCAAGCCAATGTTGAGCTTAAGAAGAGCGAGGAGTACAAGAACCAGTTCATCTCCATCACTGCTCATGAGCTCAAGACTCCTCTGGCTTCTATTCACGGCTTTGCAGGCTTGCTTAAGAGCAAGAAGATTCTATCCGCCCCTAAGCAAAGGGATTATTACCTTAGCATTATAGAACAGGATTCTGAGAGGCTTAAGGAGCTTATTGATGACATCCTTGACTTGTCCAGGCTTGACCTTGGCACTATGAAGTTCTACTTTGAGAAAACTGATGTGAGGGAAGTCTTTAAGGAGCTTGTCAAGGAGATGTATTTATTAGCTGCTAAGAACAGCTTGACTATCAAGGCCAGTGTGGCTGATAATGTTCCTGAGATAACCTCTGACAAGAGCAGGCTCAGCCAGGTACTGGTCAACTTGGTTAATAATGCCATTAAGTATACGCCTAAGAAAGGAGGAAGAATCACGGTTTACGCAGAGAGAAAGGGCAATATGATTTTGTTCTCAGTGAAAGACACCGGCATCGGAATCCCCAAATCATCTTATCCCAAGCTCTTCCAGAGGTTCTACCAGGTTGATTCCTGGCTTACAAGGAAAGTCGGCGGCTCAGGGCTTGGCTTATCAATATGCAAAGGAATGGTTGAGGCTATGGGCGGGAAAATCTGGTTTAAGAGCAGAGCGGGGAGAGGGACGATTTTCTTCTTCACCCTGCCTATTAAATCAAAAATATCTGCTGCCGGAGAAGAGGCTTTAGAGGTGTTGAAGATTAAGGATAAAAAAGATAAAGAAACGCCGGTTCAAGAGAAAAATATAAATATTCAAGAAGCTAATAACAAAGGGGAGAGAGGAAAAGCCTGAGTAAGGCACTGGGTAAGGCAAAGTGAAAATGAGCTTAACAGGGGACTTTGCAAAAATGATGGGCTCCTTGTTCGGGAAGGAGATTGAGAAGACTTTTCTTGAGTATTATGATGATAATCATCCTGAAGAGCTGCTAAGGGCTTCTAAAGAGATGATGACCAAGCTTCTTGGGCCTGTAGCTACTGAGAAGCATTGCAGGGAGATGGTGAAGAAGCATCCTGAGATTAAGAAGATGGTGGAGGTTTTAATATGAGGAAGATAGACTGGTTCCTGGCTTTGCTGGTAATATTTTTTGTTGCTATTAGCATGATTTTAATCTTCAAGCCCGGCACAGAGAACACCTTTGGCATGGCTAAGAACATAATCAACATTATTATCCCATTATTCACAGTTATTGTCAGTTTCCTGCTTGTCAAGAAACTGGGAACTAGTGGCTTGCAGGCAAGGGCAGTGCTCTTCCTCGCCCTCGGCTTTCTGAGCTGGCTGGTCGCAGACATTATCTGGATGATTTATGAGACTCCTGTTGTTTCGCCAGCAGACGTTTTCTACCTGTTAGGCTATGCCCTTATTTTTGTAGGCATTGTTTATGGAGTGAAGATTTCAAGCCCGGACATATTCAAGAACAAGACCAGAGGAGCATTTCTCCTGCTTATCATAATCATTGTTGCAGGAGTTTACTTTTATTTCATCCCCTTTGCATGGGACTCTGAAATATCATTGCTTGAGAACCTGCTGACAAGCGGCTATGTGATTGCAGACCTGCTCTTAGTTATTCCACTGATTTTCCTGTGCTACTCTCTTCTGGCTGGGAAATTATCCCTTGGCTGGATTCTTATTTCTGCAGGGATTCTTCTTTCCTTGGTTGGTGACTTGTGGTACGTTAGGCATTATGAGCTTTACGAAGCCGGAGAGCAGACCATAGACTTGGTATGGTATGCTGGTTACTTATTATTTGCTTATGCTATGGTGCAGTTCAGAAGGGCTCATGAGCAGTTAAAAGAAGACTTGATTAAGTTAAGAAAGTGAAAGTAAAGCAATTTAGATCTTTATTTCACCAATGCCTTCTTTATCCTCTCAACAAGCTCGTCATTGTCAAACGGCTTGTTTATGTAATCCAGGACGTTCATGCCTTTGAGCTGCTCTTTGCCGATTTCTGAGAACCTGGCCACTGTTACGAACACCACTCTGAGATTCTTTGTCTTAGGATTCTTTCTTATCTTCTCGCACACTTCCCTGCCTGACATGTCCGGCATCATCATGTCAAGAATTACCAGGTCTGGCTTGTGCTTCTCCAGAAGCTTTAATGCTTCATCACCGCTGTAAGCGCTTATAGTCTTAAATCCGTCTGCTTCAAGGATTGCTTTCTCAAGCTCCACCATGTGAAGCTCGTCATCCACAATCATTATGGTCTTTGGCATTTTTTCAGGATTTTATAACCTCTTTTTGTTCTGCTACTACCTTATCTCAATTGTCTTATCTGCGAATAGGTTAAGGTCATTTATTAATTTTGTGCTTTCATCCTTGTAAACCCCTGCTTCTTTTATGACTATGTAGACCTTGTTGGTTTCCTTCTGGCTCTCGTCAGTCAGTAATTCATGAGTGAATCTTACTATTGAGTGCGTTTGCTGGTATATCATGAGGGTTGATATTGTGTCAAAGATTATTGCCTCGCAATTGTGCTTCTGAACTGCTTTCTTAACAGCTTTTCTTATCTCATTAAGCTTTTCAGGGCCTGAGACAAAGATGCAGTTCTTGACAGGCTTTAGCCTGTACTGGAGGCTGCTCAGAGTGTCTATGAAGATGAAATTGCCGCAGTCAATCCTTTCGCTTTCCAGATCCTCGATTACATCATGGTAAGGCTTTGAGAGGCAGACATAGCATATCTTTCCCCCATCCTTTTTTGTCAGCTTGATTACTTTGCGTAGGCTAGAAACATAGTTCTTGCCTTGGAGAATCAAGATAACAAATCTATTCTCGCTGGTTTTTGAGAGCAATTCCATTCTTTACTCAGCCCCTGGCTGAGCGCAGGTTTGAGGGTATTCTAGCTCAATGCTCCTCCTGATCTTCTTGACCCCTCGGAAAGCGCTCTTGTTAACTACGTAGATGAAGATAACTTTGTCCGGAGTGTTTATCCTCTGGCAGCTCACAGGCTCTATTATGTTCAGGTTATCTCGCATGTGTTTTGGGATGAGAAAATATTTGGTGGCTTCATTTTTGCCTCGTTTGGCAATGTTAGTGTGTACATCAGCAACCTTTTCTGAGAACAGGTGCACGTCATCAAGCTCTCCTCTCAACTGAACGAGCTCAGCATGGTCAACTATTGCTTCCACTATTACCTTGTCTTTCTCTCCTCTCTTTAAGCTTATCAGCATTCCCATTTTATGACCTCCGCTTCCTTTTCTTTTTTGTTTTTTTTTAGGATAATTTAACCGTTTTGTTTAGCCATGATTTCAGTTCCGGGATAAACTTGGGAAAAGCAAGTATATATGGTTTTTTATCATATTATGTATATGTATATATTTTTAGAAAGATATTTATACAAGCGCCCATTTCATTCTCTTGAGGGGTGGTTGGTTATTAAGCGCAAAGTTATCCTGCACGGACCTTCAACACTAACAATATCCTTGCCCTCAAAATGGGCCAAGGCGCAAAACATAAATAAAGGGGATGAGCTGAATGTAGAGGAAACAGGCGCTTTCATCAAGGTCTATCCTGGAGAAGAGCACCTGTTGACCAAAAAGACCAGCGTGGATTTCTCTGAGCTTGACAAGGAGACAATAAGAGTCATGCTTTCTGTGCTTTACGAGTCAGGCTATGATGAGCTCCTGGTCTCCTTTAAGGAGCCAAAAACTGTTCACATAGTCCAGGAGCTTATTAGCCCTGCTCTTTTAGGATATGAGACTGTGGAGCAAAGAAGCAATGCTTGTATTGTGAGAAACGTAACCGGAGACCATTTCTCAGAGCTGGAATCATTGATAAGAAGGGCCTTTTTAGTTACTCTCTCACTGGCAGAGAACAGCTTAACCGAGATAAAGAAAGGCAGCATAAGCCAGCTTAATGAGCTGCTTGTCCTGGAAAAGACCAACAACAAGCTCACGAATTATTGCCACAGGCTCATTAACAAGCAACCCTATAAAGACAAAGGTGCAATATATAAGTACATAATCGTATGGGTTTTTGAAAGCATATGCGATGATTACAGGGACTTAATCAAACTCATTCTTGGCAAGAAGAATCTTAGGTTTAGCCCTGCTTTCCTGGAGGCTTACCAAGGGATAAACAACCTGGTCAGGCAGTATTACAGCTTGTTTTACAAGTACTCTGATGAGGATTTTATGGGCTTAAGGAATTCTATCCTTGAGCTGAAAAGGGATTTCCTTAAGAAAAGGTTCAATGAGCAGGAAGGCGAGCTGCGCTACTACTTGTTCAGCATTCTTAACAGGTTATATGATTGCCTGGGCTCTACAATCGGGATGCATCACTAGCTCTGTTAAGGTCCTCTCAGGAGTAATCTTCTCAATCTCACCGGCATAAGGCTGCCTCTTAAAAACATGCAGGAACAGGCTGGCGTGCGCCACGTCAATGTGATGCTGCCAGTAGGTTCTTTCATCTGTATCCTGGTACTTCGGGTTCTCTTGCCTTACAAGAGCCCACCTGCTGTGCTTTATCCAGCCCTCAATATTTCGGTAATCCCAGTAATGCTCAGTGTTTTCCCCTGCTCTCCCTAGTTTCTGGACAGAGCTTTGCTCATACTCTGCTCTCTTCTTGGCAGGAATAAGCGGGGCATAGCACTCTAATGCCAGGATATTGTCCTCTGATTGGAAAGACCTCTTTATCAAGTCATCATGGTCATATGAAAAGAATGATTTTCTTAATCTGTTTTTTACATCCTTGTATATGTCAGAGTATATGTTTGAACTCGGAAGGTTTTTTTGAAGCTCGGCCTGATGCATGAACTCTTCTGAGAGGAAATAGCTGGCGTCTTCTTCAATTATCCTGTAGTTCATGGGAATGCTGTCCCTGACAGGGTATTTAGCCCTCTTATTAAGATGGCTTACCAGCCCAACAACCTTCTTTTCCTGGCTCTGGCTTAAGCTGATTCCGTGCTTCCTATAGAACTCAAGCATTTTCTCCTCATAAGAAGGAAAGACAAGCTGGCTTTCGGAAAAGCCATAATCCTGGTTTCTTATAAACGCGTTGTACTCAAGTTGCTCATCAATAATCGCGTCTAATAATGCTTCCTTTGCAACCGTAGCAATGTTCCTGTATCTATTGTTCAGCTCATTGTAAAAATCAAACAGGTCTGGCCCTATAACCTCTTTTATCAGGATGTACTCATACACCTGGATGGTGTCCGGGATGTTAATGCTGCAATCACAATTGTTTCTTGCATTCCTGATGACCTGGTTAATCCTGCTTGACAAATCAGCCCTTTCCCTGTCCTTATGCTTCATGAACAGCCAAGCCTCCTTTAGCTTGGCATTAATGATCTGGGAGCCCCTGTCCGGAGAAAAGAACTCTTTCCTGTAATCATCTGCGAACTTGAAGAAGCGCACCTCTTTATTCTGCCGGTTATAGAACAAGGCATCCAAAAGGTTCTTTGCCCTTTCATGCCTGCCTTTCTCAATGCACTCAAATATTTTTGAAACACAAGTGGTAGAGATGGTTTCAAGGCCGAACAGCTCGCTCAGCTCCTTCTTCTCCCTGAGCTGCCCTATGATAATATCCTTTTCCTCAAGCCTGCTCTTAATGAAATCAATGCTTTCGTTTAGCTTTTCGATTTCCTCATCCCTTTGCTTTATTGCATCATCCTTTTCTTTCAGAAGCTGCTCTAAAGCTTTCTTCCTTACCATTCAAGAGAGGTAATGAACTTGTTTATTATAAATCTTTTGACAAGTTGCTATACTCCAAGCACGGGTTTTTTTAATGTTATTTCGGGATAAATATTGCCGCAAATTTATCTGATTTCTCTGGTGAGATTTAAGTAGGAGCCTGTTTCTAATTCACATATGGGGGTGAAAGTATGAATAAACTAACAAAGATAGCTCTAGTACTTTTAGCCTGCGCAGTTCTGTTAGGCGTGGGCGGAGGAGTGTTGCTGGCAGGAGAAAGCGGCGTGGTAAGTGTTAGCTCAGTGCCGACATTATCAGCAGGAGTTGGCTCTGTTGCATGGTTTGAGTGCCCGGTTAATAATCCAAATTGTGTCCCTCCCTGACCTCAAAGCATTCTATTTTACTTTGGAGATGGCTTCGAGAAATTCTTTTTCAGTTTCCACATTACTTATTATGGTTGAGTCGCTAATATCGCAAATAATTTGGTTGAAGAATGACTGATGGCCGAAGGGAGTATACTCCTTGTTGAAATTGTTCTTTTGACATATGATTTTAGATATTCTTATTTTCTCCTCACACAATTGTTTTCTTTGCTCTTGGTCTAAGTGCTCTGAAAAAAGTGTTTCTCCGTTTTTTTCTTTGTTTATTAATGAATTTAAAAAATTAAAATAAGATGTGTTCGAAAGAAGGCTCGGAGGATTGATAATTTCAAGCTTCTCACTTCTTATCGGTATGTAATACGGAGAACTTCTGTCACTATGTAGGTGACTTCTGTAAAAACCTAGTATTCTGAGGAAGGTATTTGTTAATTCTTTTTTTTCTTCTTCAATTTCCTTTAATTCTTGAATTTTGAATTCCTGAATATTTCTTTTAAAAGTTATGTTGGTTTCTAATTCTTCTCCTTTCACAGCTCTTTCAATCTCTTGATATAATTGAAGAAGAGGGTACAAACCATGTTCAATGTATTTAACGATGTCTTCTGAGAGATAGGTTTTGTCTGAATGCCCGGATTTAAAAAAGTATTTCGAAGGTTTTTCACTAATCACGTAAATGAATGCGCCAAAATAAACGCCGTAATCCGGCCCTAATAAGATTTTGTTAGAAGTTTTAGT
The DNA here is from genome assembly GCA_035256305.1 of Candidatus Nanoarchaeia archaeon. Lineage (GTDB taxonomy): Archaea > Nanobdellota > Nanobdellia > Woesearchaeales > SM23-78 > SM23-78. The sequence goes on along the minus strand of DATEYH010000003.1, from coordinate 10,610 downwards.
TTGGTTTATTATAAGGTTTAGATACTCTGATGATTTAATCCCAAAATCTTTCTTTATGTCAAATACTTTGAAGCCTTCTGTTAAGATTGGCAGAAGGTAGAATTGAGTGCATGCATAAAGTACTTGTTCATCAAGTTCTTCATCATTTTTTGCGATGTATTGAAAAAAACTTCCTTTTTTATTGTACCTATCTGTGATTAGATGCTCTATTGCCGCTTTCATTTTAGACCTAAATTCTTCTCTTTTTTTGAAATTAATATCCGTCAGCAATTTGAGCATCTCACGATCGATTCTAAATCTATTCAGATAATACTGGTATGTTTTCGTTTCATCAAACTTAACTAAATCATAAAAATGACTAAATAATTCCAGAAACTCAGGGTTCCTAGTTTCTTTAAATCCAAGAGAATAAATATCCCTGATAAAATGGAATCCATGATATGAGTCGTTTATATATTTTACAGTCTTATTCTCATTAAAATAGAAGGGAGCCATGTCTTTCCTCAGATACTTCGCCCTTTCCAGCACCCAGTCAAACAACTTCATCTCGAGCTCTTTGAGATGGGGCTTCATCTCCTCCCAGGTTTGTGCTTCTTGTATCCTGTCCAGCGTTGAGTACAGTGATTTCTCGTACTCATTCTTCTTTATTATAAGGATGGTTGGTGTTCCGATTAGCAAGCCTGCTCCCAGGAGTCCGAGCCCGCCTTTAACCAGGAATTGCCTTCTGTTAAGCTCGAATCTTCGCTTAAAGCTTCCTTCCACGCTTACTGTTTCGCCTTTTATATAGGCGTCAAGGTCTTTGTGGAAGCCTTCTGCATCATACCTCTTTTCAGGGTTCTTTTCAAGGGCTTTTAGGAGTATGTCTTCGAGCTTTCCAGGAATCTTTTTGTTAATCATTTTTGGGCTTTGGAGTTTCTTGGTGAGGGTGTTGGTTATGGCGGTGGTGCTTTCTGTTTCTTTCACGTTCTCAAATGGCAGCCTTGCCGTGAGCATCTCGTAAAGCACTACCCCTGCCGAGAATACGTCGGTTTTTTCATTCACCTTTTCCTGCCTTATCTGCTCTGGCGACATGTACTGCGGGGTTCCTATCAGGGTGAATTCTTTTGTCAGGACAGTGTGTTCTGGCTTCCCGCTTTTTTTTACCTGCTTTGCAATGCCGAAATCAGTTATTTTAACTTCTCTCTTGTCGGTTATCATTATGTTGCCTGGCTTTATGTCCCTGTGGATAATGCCTTGGCTGTGAGCATAATTCAAGGCATCAAGAATTTCCTTTGTAATAAGGCATGCTTGTTCAATTGGGAAGAATTCATTCTTTTGGCAGTGTTCTTTTATTTTTTCTTCCAGAGTTTGGCCTTCAGCAAGTTCCATGGCTATGAAGTGCTTGCCTTCCAGTTCTCCCACATCATAAACCCTTGCTATGCTTCGATGGTTGAGCTTGGCTGCTGAATGAGCTTCCCTGTAGAATCTCTTCACGAATTCTTCGTCAGAGTAATGCTTCTTGTCAAGGACTTTGAGGGCAATGTTTATCCTCAGCTTATCGTCATGGGCAGAATAAACTTTTGCCATGCCGCCGCTTCCTAGCAAATCCTTTATCTCGTATCTTTCTCCTAGAATATGGCCCGGGCGTATGGTGTCTTCAGTGCTTTGCTCTTCGCTGCTCATGCCTTTATCGCCCTTCCCTGTATTTCCCACCTCTCAAGGCATGGATTATCAGCAGGAGTATAAAAACCTTGCTGTCAGAGTCAGAAAAATTTCAATAAGGTTTAATTCAGCTCAACCACTCCGTCAACAAACATAGTCAAATCTTTCACCAGCTCAGCGCTGTCCTCCTTAAGCGCTATATAAACAGATTTCACCCCACCAACCCTGGCCTTGGTCATCAGGTTCTGGGTGAACTTGATAATCTCTCCTATGTCCTTGTATATTGCAAGGGTTGAGATGGCGTCGAACAGTACGTTGTCACAATTTTTCTCCTGTATTGCTTTTGTGAAGGCAAGGCCTATGTCTGTGAGCGCGCTGGGAGACTGCACGAACTCGCAGTTATCAGCAGGCTCAGGGGTTTTTACTGTGCTGGTGAGCACGTCGATGAAGAAGTACTTGTCTGTGCTCAGGTTGTTGGTTTTCAGGCTGGCTATGATGCTGCTGTAGGGCTTGTTAAGGCTTACGTAGCAGACTTTTTTTGAGCTCGCATCCACTGCCCTGATGACTTCTGTTAGGTTATCCATATACCTTGATTTTGGGAATACTATGAGAACAATCTGCTTATCTCTTATCTCATCAATTAAACTCATTTTTTGCTCCTTTTACTCCCTCACTTTAAGGGGTGTTTCTCTTCTTTTTTAATCTTTTTGTTTAGCAGGGAGGTTTTCTCTTTCAGGCCAAGGATTTTCTCCTGCAATTCTTCATAATACTTGTCGTAACTTTCCCTTGACATTTTCCTGTGAACAAAGTACTTCCTCTGGAGCTCCTGCACCATCTTCTCGCTGGCCCTGAGCTCTTTTTCAAACCACCCAAGCCTTTTTCTCCTTAGCTCATAAGCCCATGCTTTGTGCGTGAGCTTGAGCACAATCAGGATGACGAATATGACGAGCAATATGTAAGTCCAGTTCCTACTAACAAAATCTTTCAGGGAGGCCCCTTGGCTTTTTAGCCCTGCTTTCCTGACAAGCAGCTCTGCTTTTGTTGTCTCAAAAACAGATTTTGCGCTTGTGAGCCTTTGCGCAGCTTCCTCGTAATTCCCGGCTGCCAATGCGTATTTGGCTTTTTCAAGAAGAGCCTCTGCTTCTTTAAAGTCTGCACTGTACTTTGCTCCCTCATCATTAAGAGTTTTTTCAAACCCATTAATCTCTTCTTCTAGCCTAAGAGCATTTTCTGTTAGTTTTTTAAGGCTTTCAAGCCTGCTAAGCCCTGAATTATAATCAGCAAGGTTCAGCTCAAGCTCAGCAGCGCGGAGCTCGTCTCTTATTCTTTGGCTGGACAGGTTCATGCTCTCCAGTGCAGGGATGATGAGTTTTATCTCTTCATAATATTCCAGGCTCTGATTAAGGGCTTCGGCCTCTTGTTTTATGAGTTCAAGCTCTCCAAGCATCCCCTTTTCCAGGGCTTCTGATAGTAATGTTCTGAGTGTTGTTATTCTTGCCTTGCTCATCTCCAGCGAGGTTATTTTTTCTTCGAGTGTTGTGAGTGAGTTGTTGAGGTAGCCGTAGGTGTTATCAATGCTGATGAGAAGCGTTTTTTTTGTAGCAGCCAGTTTGTTCCAGGCTTCTTCATAGTTCTCCTTTGCAAACTCTTTTTCAGCATACTCTAGGTCCAATTCAAGCTTAGCACTGGAAGAACCAGTGTCTGCAAGGCTGATGTTCTTCGCCACAACATCAAGGTAGAGCTGATTAACAGCAGCAAGCTCTTTCTGTGTTTCAAAGGCAAGGCTCCTTAGCTCATACACTGAGGATATTATCCTCCTGGTGTTATTATAGTCATAATTATTGAAATACAGGAAGCCTTCGGTGATTAAGTCACTGACCCTGCTCACGCTCATGCCAGCAGCACTTATTTCTTCTTTTACATCATTTAGCTTAAGGAGCTCTGATTTTAATTCCTGCTCTCCCTTTGCTAGCGAGGAGCTCATTATCAGGATTAAGATTACCAGCATTCCGGGTAAAAGTATTTTAAGTAAAAGTTTTGCTCCCAATTCACACCTCTTTTTCTTTTTGAGCGCTTCGAGTTTCTAGTTTTTCTTATTGTTCCTTTCTTTTTTTAATGCTATCCTCCTCTCAATGTCCTGTATGATGCTTTCAAAGCCAAGGAGCAGGTTCTTAAACGTCTTCTTGTCCACAGATTTCTCAACGAAATATTTTCTCTGAAGCTCTTTTTTGCCCTCGTCAGCCTCTTGCCTGACTTTTTCCAGGTCATGAAGAGTTCTACCGCTTATTATTTTAAGCTTCTTAATCTTTAACTCATGCCTCTTCTTCTCAATATCTCCGATAGTGCTCCTGTGATGCTCCATCTCCTTTGCATAGAGCCTTGCAGGGAGCACTTTCTTAACAAAATACTTTCTCTGGGATTCCTTTATCTTGTTCTTCACAACAGTATGGTGCTCCTCCAATGCCCGGATTCTTCTTGTTACTGCTCCCAGGCTTGTTGAGGAGTAGGCAAAGATGCCTATGATCGCCAGGATTACTCCTAATACCAGCATCTCTTTCCAGTACTGCCTTAGCACTCCTAATTTGTATGATGCGGTTTGCTGGACCTCTTTCTCTTTCAGGCTGAGCAGGAGCTCTGCTTGCTCTGCTCTCTGGTTTGCCAGGCTATAGTCTTCTCGCTCAAATGCTTCCTGCGAGAGTTTTACCAGTTCACTTAGTTCAGGAACGTCTTTTCCTAGGCTGGAATAAGCATTGCTGACCGAGTTTATTCGTTCTTTCACGCTTATCGCAAGCCCTGCGTTGCTTAGTATTTCCTTGCAAAGATTATTCGCCTCCACATAATCTTTGGAGTAATAACTCTTTTTAGCATCATCTAGTTTTTGGTTTAGCCTTGCTATGGCAATCCCTGCGCTTTCCAATTCTTTAATATCCTCGCTGGCTTTTTCAAAGCACTCAGCAGCCTGGGCCTTGTCCTCAGTGACAACAACCAGGGTCATGTTCTTATTGAATTCTTTCCAGGCATTATCTGCTAGGGCTCTTACAACAAGAGTTACTTTCTGCTTGCCGCTTCCAAAGTACTCAGGCACATTAATATACGAGGAGAATGGTTTTGTGGCGTTCACCTTTAGCTCGCTCAGCAAGGCAGGGGTTATTTTGTAATGCGTTATGGGGAATCCTTGAAGGGTTAGGCTAAGGTTTTTCAAGTCATCAGTGCCAGTGTTTTCCAGGGCTCCTGTAATTGTTTGGTTTCCTCCTCTTTCAATCTCGATTTCTTCAGGAATATTAATCTCCAGCTTGGTTGTTTTTGGAATTGCTATAGCGCCTCCTCCGCCTCCTCCTCCCCCTCTTGTTGGTGCAGGAGTTTCTTCTTCTCCACTGCTGCTCACATCCACGCTTTTCTCATTATAATTGCTCCTGTTTTGGGAGTAGTTAATGCTTATGCGTATGCTTTGGCTGCCTATTGCTGCATCAGCATCAATGTCAATATATCTTGTGAAGCTTACCTGTTGCCCCACTCCCAAGGTGGCGTAGCTGGTGGTGAGGTTGGTTTTAGGAGTCCATCCGCTTGGCAGGGTCCAGTAGGCGCTCACATTGCTGGCACTTTCATTGCCTACGTTGATTATGCTTGCTGTAAGAGTAATCCTGCTCTGGCCTTGGATGACTGTGGAGTCGTATTCTGTTATGCTAACACTTAGATAAGATCCTGAGACGTATGATACCAGAGTGAAGTTGGCGAATGAGTAGTCTGGAGCTGCATTTGATTGGCTTGGGTCAATCTTTATTCCTACTGCCTGCTCTGATTCAATGCTCTGGCCTGTGGCTGTTACCTGGATGGTGGTTGTGCTGCCGGAGCTGAGGTTGAATATTATGTTTCCTTCTGTGCTGTTAAAGTATATGCTTGGAACTGTGGAAGGTGTTTTTGAGATGTTAAAGGTGAACTCAAAATCTGCTGTGTTGTTAATGGTTATGTTTCCAACTGTTGTGTTGGTATTAAGGAATGCTGATGTGGTATTAAAACTGCTCGGGGTGCTATTCCAGGAATACTCGTACGAAACATTTATGGTGATATTGTTAGAATAAGCTGAATTATTGGAGTTATCCCTTGCGTATATCCTGAAGCTCCAGTTACTCTCTGAGTCTGGCGTGAAGTTGGCAGTGTAGATGCTTCCAGAGCTCTGCATGGTTGTGTTTGTGAATTCGCTTTCGTTGCTCTTCTTGTGCTGGAGCAGGGCTTCTGCTATTGTGAGCTCCTCAGTTATATTTGAGCTCACGTTAATCATGGTGTTAGGGTCCATGAGCACTGTTGTGTTGGGTGTATAGCCCATACTATTGATTGTGGGCGGGGCGTCGTCAATCCTAAACAGGATTAACTGGGATTTTATGCTGTTTTGTGTTGTGCTGTTAGCATGGATGATGAGGTAGTGGGTGCCTTTTTCAATTCCACTAACAGAGGTGTTGTACTTGTACTTGTCATAGGCAACAAACAGTAGGTCAAGGCTGTGGTTGTTGCTATAGTTCCCATTCGCGTATAAGCCTTCATTGCTTGCTTCCCATGTGTAGAAATCTGTTGCTGAGCCATTAGGCGCCAGAAATAACCAATAGGTTGTGTTTGCTGTTAGGCTAACCGTGGTGTTAAGAGTGATGTTCACGAGCGCGTAATCAGCTGAGACGCTGGCGTTTGTTATGTTGCCAAAAGCAAGCACAGTGCCTGACGGAGTGCCGATATCATCAGTTCTAAGCTGTAGCTGGGAGCTCACTGTTCCTGAGCCGTTCCTCTTAAGGCTAATAGCAACTACCTCGACATTCATATCTTCATTTGGCTTAAAGGACATGGAGAGATTGTTATAGGCATTGTCTGGTTCGCCGATTGCTTCGTCCTGGTCTGCCTGACTAAAACCAGTGCTTAGCTTGTCGCTCACAGTTGTATTCGCTCCTCCATCAATAGAATACGTGGCTTTGTCAGTGTTATAATCGCTGTTAATAGCGAATCTCAGATTTAAGCTTTCATAAGCTAGGACTTGGCGGCTGGTTGGCGCTGTTATGGTTATGTTGGTTGTTGAGTTGATGAAGAAATAGGTTGTTCCTGTGTTGTTCAAGTTATTAGAAGTGTCATATGCCAGTATGGTGACGTTGTAGCGCGTGAGCTCTGTAATGTTGGTGAAATTAGCTGTGTAGATGCTTCCACTGGTAAGGCTCAAATCTGCTGTGTAGTTGAAAGAGTCCCACTGGATAAGAGCTTGGGCCCTGTTCACTTCGTAGTTGTCTGTCACGTTTGCTGATATGGTTATGCTCAGCCCATAAGTCTGATTGTAGATGGTTCCCTGCGCAGGACTAACATCAGCCACACTTGGCTTTTCAGTATCTGGTCCTTGATTCACAAAGAAGGTGACGTCGTCATTGTCTGTGAATAATGTTTCATAGTCGTAGCCGCAAAGCATGCCTTCTACGCCGTCGTAGGTTATGATGGCTCGCACAGTATGATTATCTTCTATATCGTCAAGCACAAAGGAGTAGCTCTTATTGACCAGCTCTGAGACTGCGCAGGTGTCGTCTGCGATTGCCCTGAAGCTTGTCCCGTTATGGTAAACAATGGTTATTTCGTCTCCATCGCCGTCACAGTCAAACTCCACTGTCACATTGACCGTGTGGCCGCCTGTGAAGTTGGTTCCGTTTAGGCTCGTCACAAAAATGTTATTCACAAACTCGTAATTATAGTTTGAGCCGTCTCTGCATTCATCTATGGTGTTGTAGCAGTCAATAGGGTTGTTGTAGCAGTAATTTTCGTCATGGCCAGATAATTCATATCCGCCGCTGCAATTGGCTCCGCAGCTGAAGGGAGAGGTTGTGGAGAAGTAGCCGGTCAGAGCGCTTATTGCTGGTATAAGCACGAATAGACTCATGGAGATAATTATCACTACTCCAAGCGCTATAAGAACTGGTGTATAATGGCTTGGTTTAGCAGTTTCCCTTGTTTTTTCTACTAAAAATTTTCTCATTTCAGGTTTTTATATGTTTTTACATATTATACTTTATATTTAAGTGAACACCTCTTCCTGTGGATACGCTACCAGGCCTTGGTTTGAAATTATCTTGAATGGCACAATCTTTTTCTGGTGCAAAGTTCCTCTTACCTTGAGGATTTCCAGCGCATTGAGCCTAACATTCTTTTGCCTTATATTGTAGAACACGAAGACAGCGTCTGCAAGGAATTCTTCTATGCCGCTTCTGCTGTACTTGTTCGCCTCCTGCTCAATCTCTGTTATCAGGAATGATGTTGCTCCTATGCTCTTGAAGAGGTTGAACAATTGTTCAATGTAAATCCTGTAGCCTTCTTCTTTGCCTATGAATGCGGCAGCAACTGCTGATAATGAGTCAAGCACAATCCTGTCAGGCTTAAAGCCTTCGGGGATTATTCCTTCTATTTCATCAAGCTCAATTATGAGCTCACCGCTAGCCTTGGCCAGGAGGGCTTCAACAGACCTGCTGAGGTCAAATGGCTGCATTTTCCTGATAATCAGGTTTCCTTCTTTCTCTAGCCTTACAGGGTCCCAGCCATAGCTCTTCATATGCTGCTTCAGCCTTAAGGGGTCCTCTTCAAATGTTAGGTACAAGCATTTTTCCCCTTTCTCAGCAGCTTCTTTTAGTATTTGAAGGCAAAAAGTTGTTTTCCCTGTTCCAGGGCCGCCGCTTATAAGCACAGAACTACCTAAAGGTATGCCTTCTGTTATGAGCTCATCAAAGCCATGGATGCCTATCTTAATCCTTTCTACAGGAGGAATCTCTTCTTTTCTTATCCCTGCTTCAGGGTTTTCAAGTTCCTGCTTGGTTAAGAAATAGTCAAGGACCATGATGGTGTCTTCCTTGGTTTTCTTGTTTCGAAGCAGGTCTGCAAGCTCCTGATTCTTAAGAGAGTGCCTTATCCAGTTCTCAAAGTCATTCTTCTGCCCATCAACATGATGGTGAAAGACCTCATCTGATGCCATACTAAGGAACTCTCTTAGCTCCCGCAGGTTGCTTACTGTAATGCCTTCTTTTGTTAGGAATAACTCTTCTTCTTTGCCTTCCTTTACTTTATCTTTTAAACCGCTCTCCATCTTCCCACACCTCTTTTTATTTTCTTTCTATTTAAATCTTTATTTTTTCCAAATGCACGAATCAAGTTTGTTGATTATGTCGGATAATTTCCTTGTTTTTTGGATAACCTCCCCATTCTTTTTTTCATAGTTGTTTAAGCCATTATTTTATCATTTCAGCTCAACATAAAATGCCACGCTCGTGCCAGCAGCATTATAGTTCCTTAGCAGAGCAGGCACTTTTATCTCAAAGTCGTATATGCCTTGGCTTCCTTGCTGCTGCTCGTTAATTTCTGTTATGAAAATGATGTCTTGGGTTCCGTTGTATTCTGTGTTGCCGTCGCTCTTGTCCCAGAGTATTCCTGTCTTGAAGTTGGTTGTGTTGGTGCTGTTAATCACAGGCACATTGTTCAAGGCTTGGGTAAAGACAGTGAAGCTCCTGGTTTCCTTTGGAGAGCCATTGCTGGTAAAGGTATTATTCACAGAGTCAGAATAGCTGGTTGAGCCAAGGGCTATGTCTATTTCTTCAAAGTCATTGGTGGTTGATGCGTTGCTTGTGTCTCTGCTTACGGCTTGCAGGTTGTTAAAGTCAGGGTTTGCCTCTAAGTCTGTGACAAAGATGTTGCTTCCCGTGGCATTGCTTATGCTCCATTGGAATACTGAGATGTTAATGCTCTGCTTCTCTAAGTCAATAAGCCCAGAGGTGTTTCCTGCATAGACCTGGTACAATCCTACACTGAATGATTTGTTGGCTTTGTTGTTGCTCTCGTTCTCCTCTATGATTGTTCCATTAGTTGCTGTTGGCGGATCCACCACTACAAAGATGTTGTTATCACTGATTATCGTGGTATAGGTGATGTTAACAGTGATGTTGTTTCCATTGGTAAGTGTGCTTATGGTCCTGTTGCCGTTAATCTGTGTCCCTCCGCTGTCAGGGTCTCCTTTCCAGAACTGCACAGTCACATTGTAAGCAGGGCTTCCTCCTGTGTTGTATATGTTTGCGTAGATGGTTATGTTCTGCCCTTCTTCTGGCGAGGTTTCATTGAATTCAATGTTATCACGGGTTATTATCAGGTCAGGCGCCAGGATGGTGAAGTTCCTTGTCTCGCTGGTGTTCCTGTTGCCTGCTATGTCAATGCAGCTCACGTTCCAGTAATAAGTCCCTGAGCTAAAGCCTGACTTGGTTATGTTCTGAAGCACACCATTGGAGGCATTGATGTTGTACTCATACATGCCGTTGCTTATTGTCAAATTGCACATCAAATAATTGGCCATGTTGTCTGTTGCTGTGAAGTTGAACTGCACAGTTGTGGTGTTGAACTCATAGCCTGGGACGGGAGCAGAGAGATTTATGCTAGGCTTTTCTGTGTCAACATAGATGATTATGCTTGAACTGTTCGCTGAGTTCCCGGCGTCATCAGCTGCTTGGAGGACTATTACAAAGCTTGAGTTGCTGTTGAGGTCCTGGAGGTTAGTGCTACTCGGGGTATTATTGTTTGATGCTCCGCTAATATTCGCGCTGCCGTTTACATAGAAGGTGTAGTTGATTGTCAGGTCAAGGTTGTCAGTTATTATGAAGGTTATGTTTGGGCTGCTAGTGTTGAACCAGGAATAATTGGGCGTAGTTATACTCGGGTAAGGCGGTGTTAAGTCTATGGTTATTGTCCAGTTTTCTGAGTCGCTCTGCATGTACAGGCTTGTATTGTCATAGCATCTAACGCTCCAGGTGTAATTGCCTTCTCCCATGTTATAGAGGGTGAAGTTGTTTGTTGCGTTGTTGGTTATCTGGCTTCCTTGTTTTGTGGTGTTGATTGCTCCGTTTAGTATTAGTGAGCAGTTGTATATTCCTGTTTCGTCGCTTACGTTGAAGTAGAATGTTTGGTTCGGGTTGTTTGTT
>DATEYH010000002.1:0-7648 GCA_035256305.1 Candidatus Nanoarchaeia archaeon | reverse complement strand
GAAGTTAATGCTGAAGCCAACATATTTGAAGGGCAGCTGCTCTTCAGGGATTGTCTCATCCATAAGCATTGCTCCTACTGGGTGCTCTGCTGTTGCTATCATAAAAGCATCCTCTCCTTCAATCTTGTACATCACGTTCTCGAAATCATCAAGTGATACCATGCCTTCGTAGGCTTTTCTTTTCATCATCAGGGGCGGCTCAATGTAGGTATAGCCTTTCTTGACAAGGTGGTCTATTGCAAACCTTATTAGCGCCTGGTTCAGGAGGGCAAGCTCGTTTTTTAAGAAATAAAAGCCTACGCCTGCTATCTTAGTGCTCCTGTCAAAATCAGCTATTCCTAGCTGCTCTGCAATCTCTGCATGAGCCTTTAATGGAAAATCAAACTTCTTGGGAACGCCCCACTTTTTAACTTCAACATTCTCAGAATCATCCTTGCCATAAGGAACTGACTCGTGCATCAGGTTAGGAAGGCGCATCAAGTAGTTTCTTATCTTTTCCCAGAGTGAGCCTTGCTTTTTCTCATCCTCTTTTATCTTCTCAGGTATTTCCTTGGCTTTTTTGAGAAAAGACTTGACATCCTTGCCTGCTTTCTTTGCCTTGTTTATCTCCTCGCTAATCTTATTCCTTTCGCAGCGTAAATCATCAACTTGCTTCTTGAGCTTTCTCCAGTCATTATCAGTCTTTATTAGCTCGTCAAGCCATTTAAGCTTTTCAGGGTCTTTTCTGCGCTCAAGATTCTTCCTAACAAGTTCTGGATTCTCACGTATTAAGTTTATGTCTAGCATGCTAGTACAGAAAAAGACATGATAGTTTAAATATTTTGCTTTTCCATCTTAATTATTGTTTATTCTCGGTGTCAAGCTTCGTTAATATATCTTTAGCATTCGTTAATACCCAATCAATATCTTTTTTAGTGAAGCTAATATCCAAGTGTGCCGCTTTATTACGCATTTTTCTGATTTCATTCACTAATTCATACATTTTTCTATTCAACACTTTCGTTTTCAAAGCGAAATCCATAAGTATATTTGAAGGTGTATTGCCAAGATCAATATTTACCTTTTCTAATATTGCCTTTCTTATTCTTATGTCAATAACCTTGCTTATTTCAATCATGGCTGGTGCATAAGACTCCTGTTTATATAGTTCTTCTGCTTGTTTTAGAATTTTTTCTTCATCTTCTTGAATTTTTAATATTCGTCTCTGCTTTTGCTGTATAGAGATGGCTCTAGCAATAGAATAGGCAAAGAAGATCATACCTCCACCCAGAATACCTGTTAATATCAATGCAAAAATCTCTGAAGGGATAATAACTACGTATCGAAAAAACCACGAGATAGCATGTATTACTATTGTTGCAGGAAAAATAATTAAAGAAAATGCATAAAAGAAATTTCCTGTTGAATTTAAAAAGCGGCCAAATTTTTGCTTTATGCAATCGATATAATCCAATGCATATAAATAAACGCAAATAAGTAGGAGAAGCAACATTAAGTTAAAGCTCCAAGTAAGTGGGTAATTACGTAGTCCAAAAAATAGTTGAAACCTATCAAATAACTGAGAGAACGTTAGAGCTATAAACGCAGCAAATAATGCCACAATAAATCCGGCTTTTTCATCGAAATTACTGTCAGACATTTTTTAATTGATTATTTTAATTTATGATATAAGTTTTTCCTTTTCTCGCTGTAATGTGACTTAATGTTCAGAATCATCCTCTCACTTCCAGCTGCTCTCCTGCCTGCACTGCCTTGAGCAGCTCTCTTGCAACAGCGTGGTGCTTGGCTATTTTTATCATGCTCTTCTTTGACGAGGTAGCTGACATCAGGAATTGTCCTCCAAGGTATATATCTACTTCTTTGTATGAATGCTCTGGCGTTAATCGCAGGATGATATTCTTCTTATCAACCATTGCCTGGTAGGCTAGGTTTGCTGTCCTTTCATCTCTCTTGTCCTGCTTTTTCTGGCTTCCCTCTATGATTTCTATGCTTATGCCGAGCTTTTTCTCTATTGCATCAATGTTCTGGCCTTGCCTTCCTACAATCCCTCCTTTTTCTCCTGTAGGCACATAAACCCTGCATTTATTGTCAGAAAGCGTCTCTACTTCTACTCTGCTGGCGTACTTGCTTAGCTCTCGCCTTATGCTATCTTCTGCCAGCTTTCTTACCGGCGTTGAATAGTCTGCTCTCACAGGTATAACAACTGTTTCCTCGCCATATGAATAAATCTCGAACTCCAACCTTCCTGTGTTAAAGTCATTCACCACTACGACTGGCCTTGCAAGGTCTGCCTCTGTCATGCCGCTAGGCACCTTGACTTCCATGCTCAAGGAAAATATCCTGTCAATTGCTCCATTAGTTATGAATATCACTGTATCTATGATGTGAGGTATTACTCCAAGCTCTATTCTTCCGATGAATCTTTGGATTGCGTCTATTGGCTTTGTTGCGTGCAGCACTCCTATCATCCCTACTCCGCTCAGCCTCAGGTCTGAGAACAGCCTGAAGTCCTCTGTGTTTCTCATCTCATCAAAGATGGTGTAATCAGGCCTGCTGAGCAAGAGTATGTCATGTATTTCCTGGCTGCTCCCATAGTTGAGCGAGTACTGGGTTACCTCGTCAGGCAATACCATGTCCCTGGGTGATTCTATGGTCTTGATTACCTTTTTCTTTTTCAGGTAGTACTCTGCAAGTGCCTGGGCAAAGGTGGTCTTTCCATGGCCTGGTGCTCCTGCTATGAGTATTCCCTCTGCCTTGGCCTCAATCCTGTTCATTATCTTCTCGCTCATGCTATAATCAGAGAGCGCGAGTTTCTTGATTGGCCGCACTGCTGTTATCTCGTAGCCATCTGCGAAAGGCGGCCTGGTGATTACTATCCTATAATTCATGAACTGAACAATGGAAGAGCCTTTCCTCTCCACCTCTATGAAGCTGTCAGTCCTTCCGCTCGCCTCCTCAACAATTGCCTTGGCCAATTCCTTAACAGCCTCTCTGTCAAGGGCTCCGCCGCCGTCAACATCAACATACATCCAGTCTCCTGGCTTGCCTTTCTTCGCTCTTACAGGGCAGTTCTCCTTGATATGAATGCTCATGGTGGTTTCATCAAAGTATTTTGTGAGTATGAATGGTTTTTCTTCTTGCTCGAACTCGTAGAGAATGACTCTTATGCCTTTGCTCTCAGCCACCAGGCTCTGGACCTTGTCAGCAGTGACAAGAGTAGCTTTTTCTTCTGCAGCCAGTTTTCTTATCAGTGAGTCAATCTCTCCTGTCTTTGCGTACTTAATCTCAAAATCAGTCGGCCTGCTGCCTTTGAAAACCACCTGGAAATGATATTTCCCTCCGAGCTCTCTGAGCTTCTTCACCTCTTCCAAGCCAAGATATCCTGTTTCCCTGTTCTTGTTAGCCTGGCTCTCAAGCTCAGCCATCACAGCTTCATGAATAAGGATAGTGTTTGGTCTTAGCTCTTGCTTCTCAATCTTCTTGGAAATAGTGCCCTCTATTATAATGCTGGTGTCAGGCACTATCCTGAGTGCCTTTTCCATTATTTTCTTGTCCTCAGTGCTTATCTTAGCGCTCATTTTCGAATCTCCTGCTTCTTAGCCAAGCCTGCCTTTATCTCTTCCAGCAGCTTGTTAGTCTTTTTTATCTCCTCAAGCATGTGGGCAGTGGTTTCCCTTACCTTGCTCTGCTTCCAGTTAAGGTAAAGCATGTAAACATTGAATATAAAAGCAATGAAGTAAACTATGAATGCCACTACCAATGATGTGCCTGCCAAATCAGGCGTTAGCTCTACCATTTCAGAATAGAAATTCTCCCTCTTCTTTTAAATGTTATGGGAAAATGTTATGGGAACGCTCGCAGGGTTTAAAACCCCGATAATTTAGTGCGAGCGTTCTCATCCCAGCGAACCGTCTATCTATGCGAGAGCCTCAAAATCTCACGTTTTAGCGTGAGGATAGGCTCGAGCGACGGTTCGCTGTTATCAAAACCACTTGGCCATCTTGTGCTCAAGAACATTAAACCATATCAGCACTTTCTGGAAGAACGATGGGTTGTTAAGGCTTATTGAGATTTTTTCTTCAAGCTTGTAACTCCTGCTTTCCTCGTCCTCGTAAGTAACAGTTATCTTGAAATCGTTCTTTTCGAGCTTTAGATTGTCTCCTTTCAGGATTACTGTGAAGTCATAGTCCTGCTCAAGCTTGGCAATGCTCCACTCCTCATCAAGCAACTCGTGCTCCAGCCTTATCGTCACATTTCTAGGGGTGGTGTATGATTTCCGCCTTAGTAAGAACTTGATGTGCGACCAGTCGTTGTAAGACAGGCTTGAAGGATAGCTTAGGTTTATTATCTCCAGCAAGGGTTCGTCCTTGATTTCTATTACAAGGTAATAAGATTTTTCTATAAGCTCGTTCTCTGCTTTGAAGACAACTGTCTTCACACCTAGGTTGTCAAAGCTCTTGGTGTAATTGTATCTTGCGCTTTTCCCTGCATCTATCTTTGTGGTTGAGCACTTGTCATCCAGGCAGATGTTTAGGGCCCTGAGAGTTTGGCCTCCATTATTCTCTATCAAGCAGCTAATGTCGGTTGACTGGTTCAGGTATATCTTGCTCTTGCTGGCAGAGCAGGTTAGCAGCACTTCCTTTGAGTAAGGCTTTCCCTCTTGCTCACTTGTAATCATGAACAGCTTCATGTAATCTTCTGAAAAAACCTTCCAATTCCTTGCTGCCCTGAAGCTGGTCTCAGCCAGCTCTCCTCTCTCTCCTGCAACTTTTAATGGGAAAGTGTAGATGTAACTGCGCTGAAGACTAGGGCTCACCCTCATCAGCCAGTAGATTTTCTTCCTCTCCCTCGGCCTTAGCATCACTGACTTGAAATTATCATTTAATAGCTGCAATTCCTTAACATTTGCCAATGAAATCCTGGTCGCGATATAGTAGTCATGAGGATTCTTAACGCTCACAATTAACAGGTTGTATGAGCCAAACCCTGTCTGTGATTCTGCTATTTCTGCGTATAACTCCATGAGCTGAGAGAGCAGATAGTCTTTATCCTCAACGCTAACTGCCAGCTCAAGCTCTCCTGGCCTGATTTCAGTATTCCTGCCCCTTGTCGAGTAGTCAATGCTGGTCTCCTTTGCATCAACGCTCGTCTTTAATTTTATATGGGCAGCATCAAGATAGCCCAGCTCCTTGTAAGTCACGTCAAAAGGCACCCAGCCAAAGCCAGGGAAGTAAACCTCTGCCCAGCCATGAGGGCCCCAGCCATCATTCTGCAAATTAATGTTTGAATAAGACACCCCTGTGACAAACCTTGCAGGAATGCCAAGGCTCCTGCACATGGAAATGAACAAGCTGGTAAGCTCATCACACACTCCCTTCTTGTTATCCAGGACCCAGCTCGCCTTCTGAGTAGCCTCTGATGTTACAGTTGACAAATTATACTCAACATTATCCTCAACCCATGTTGCAAGCTTGAAAACCACAGAGTAAAGGTCATCATCTCCCTGGGCAAGCTCAGAGGCAAGCAGCCTGATCTCATCATTAATATCAATAATCTCCTGCGGAGCAAGGAATTCTGAATAAGCAGGGTCAAGATCTCTTATTGGAAAAACAACCTTCTTTGTTACCTTCACAAACTCGCTCTTAGCAGTTAAGGCTGAGTTCTCCTCTACGCTGAAAGTGGTCTTGCTAGGCTGATTCCACTCAAACAAGAAGCCTACACCGTCCCTGAACTTTGCCTCTGGCTCTGCGGTTATATAATCGATTTCCTGCCTGTAATCCTCAATAGGATACCATGAGAGCAGGGCGGATACATAATCAGAATAATAACTAGAGCCTAGAGGCTTAATCTCAAAGTTATTGGTGATTGACAACTCTAAATCAAGAGAATGATAATCAAAGAGCTCATCATCCTGAGCCAAGGCTAAGGCTGGAAGCAAGAATAAAAAGATGATTACCAACCCCCTTTTTGCCATGACACACTAGCAATTGGGCTTGTATTTTTAATATTTTCCTAAAAAAGGCTTTGGCGAAAAGAAAAATGCCATTAAAGCGAAGTCAAGCGTCTGGTGAAAGCTCAAAGGTTTTCAGGGGGGCATGCCCCATCCGGGGAGGAAAACCCTTCTGACAAAAAAATAGGGACGAAGCCAGGCACTTTTCGGCAAAGCACCAAAATAACCAAAACTTTTAAAACACAAGAATTTTCACTTATTACCGTGCCACGGTCGCTTACAACAGAAACTGAGGTTTCTGAGTAATCAACCTTAGGCAAACAAGTTGCCACGGTCGCTTAGACTGGTAGAGCGCACTGGATAGCAAGAGTGCGCTCTTGAATCCACTGGCTACGCCACTGGACATCTCTACGTAAGCCTTATAAACTCCTGTTCTTACGCTAATTTTGATTTTCATCTAGGTGAAACGAGATGAAAACAAAATTAACTCCAGAACTCGCAGAATTTATAGGTATGCACATAGGAGATGGAACTCTTTACAAAACGAATTCTAAATCATTAGTCTGGGAGCAAAGAGGTGATTTAAAAGAAAAAGATTACTATAACCAGTATGTGTTTCCTCTTTTGAATAAGTTATTTGGATTAGAAAAAAAGCCAAAGTTTCGGTCAGGAGGCAAGAACGGTTGTTACGGTATACAAACATGTAATAAGAAATTGATTAATACTCTTATCGAATTTGGGATAAAGTCTGGTAAGAAAAGGAGAATCAGGGTTCCGGAAGAGATAAGGAATGCGACAAATCCTATAAAACAAGCTTTTTTAAGAGGTTACTTCGATACGGATGGATGTATGAGATTTGAGAGGATTAATAAAAAAACAATTGCTGATTATCCAAAAATAGAATTTTCATCAATATCAGAGCATTTGAGAGATGATGTTTGTTTCTTACTAGAACAGATTGATATTAAGTCAAATAAATGGGATATCAAGAGAGAGTCTGGAAATCCAGAGTTTAAAATATGTATTTCTGGCAAAAATAGAGTTTTCTCTTGGATGAACCACATTTCCTCAAATAATCCGAAACATTTAAAAAAATTCTCAAAGTTATTGGTCCTTGAAGGTTAGCATAAGCTAGACTTCGAGGCCACGGTCGCATAGTCTGGTATTGCGCAGACAGAAGAAGGAATTCTTCTTCCGGCGTGAGATTGCTAATCCTGTTCCCTTACGGGAATCCCCGGTTCAAATCCGGGCCGTGGCGTAATGTAATGGAGCCACGGAACGGGCTCAAAAAACGCAAAAGTTTTTTGCTGTCCGGGCCGTGGCGTTTTTTATGGGAAATTTCGCAAAATTTCTCATCCCAAAAACCGCACGATAAAAGCCTCGCCCTTTAGAGCGTGGGATTAGTGCGGTTTTTGTTATCATGGAAAAGCATTTTGTCAGCTTTGAGGAATGTGTAACTCTGTGCAAGAGCCTGGCAGAGCAGGTTAGGAAGGATAAGTTCAAGCCTGACATTATTATCGGTATTTCTCGCGGAGGATGGGTTCCTGCAAGGTTCCTGAGTGATTACCTTGACATTGGAATAATGGCCAGTGTCGGAGCTAAGAGTTATGCTAACACTGAAAAGAAAGGAAAGCCTGTTATCGTGGAAAAGCTTGGAGTTGATATTACTGGATTGAGAGCGCTGGTTGTTGATGAAGT
>DATEYH010000001.1:0-2490 GCA_035256305.1 Candidatus Nanoarchaeia archaeon | reverse complement strand
CTTTATTTTTCATTCTTCTCCACGCTTTCCTCTAATGCTTTTACAATCAGCTCCTTGATTGGGATGCCTTGTATGGCTGAGAGTATCCTTATCTTCTTGTGAACCTCGTCAGGAACCTCGATGTTTATGTTTACCATGCGAATCAACCTTCAGTCAATTTTCGTCTTGCACTCCTTTGCCTTTTTTTCAAGAATCTTGATAACATACTCTTTAAGCGTGATGTCCTGCATTATAGAAGCCAGTTTTATCTTCTTGTGAAGCTCTTCAGAGATTTCGATGTTTATGTTTACCAAGTTTTCACCTTTGAAAACTTGGGGATGCTCAAAAATTTATTTTTGGTACTCAAAATCTTTGATTTTGTTGGCTCAAAAACTGTGTTTTTGTTATTAACCATGCAGATGCCCAAGCAATAACTTATCTTTCTAACTTAGTTAAGTAAGCTTACTAAGATAAGTTAGAATTTATAAACTTTTCGATTTACGTTTTTAATAGCTTTTGGCCATTAAAACTAGAAACTAGCTAATGCGCTAAATGTGCTCACTCCTTAACCTTTCCAAGCCAGGAATTGACATAGCTGATGTTGTGGTAAAGCCTTGCTAGGCTTTCGTAAACTGCTTCCTGCTCTTTTATCTTGAGATTCTCGTATTCGCCGAGCATATCCAGGTACTTTTTCTTTGCTATTTCCAGCTCAAGGTATTCCAGAGCAATATAGGCGTTGGAGATGTGAATTATTATCTTCTCTGCCCCGCCTGCTTTCTCAGGAGTCTTGTGCTCTTTTTCCTCCCTGACAAGGTCTTCTTCCTCAACCTTGGATGTCTGGAGAGAAATATTCCTTAGCTCCTCAAGCATCAGGACGACATTGGTCTTGGTTATCAGGCTTTTGTCTCCCTCAACTTTTAGGTAATGGGCAAACATGGATATGAAAATTTTCCTCAGGGCTTCCCTGATTCTTCCCTTGTTCTTATCAAGAGCTATTTTGAGCTCACCTGCATTAAACTCAGGGATCAGGCCCTTGCCAACAACTTTAACCATGTAGTACCTTAATAGCTCAGTATACTCGTTAAGGACTTCGTACATCTCCTTTGCCTCAAGCTTTGCCTCAAGCTCTTTAATGCCAGCTAACAGCTTCCTTTTATCTTCCACTGGGAGCAGGAGCTGCTTTTTCTTCCTTCTGCTAATAATCCAGCCTGCCTTTGCCACGGCAGCATTAATCTCTTTGTGGAAGTAATGGTAGAGAAGGATTGCTGTCAGCAGCAACAGGATGATGCCTGTGATGATGTAGATAAAAATACTTTTCTCTTCTTCGAATGGATAAGGCACTTCAATGCTCTTGCATGGAGGACAAGGCCCTCCGCAGTCTATTCCACCCTCGCAGCCACCGTCGTGGCAGTTCTTGAGGCTGTCAGAGCAAGTGCCTATATAAGTGCATTCCTTGCTTATGAGAGGCTTGAGGAGGACAGTCCCGCACTTACTCATATCCTCGCAAATCCTGTACTGCGTTCCATTCGGCAGGCAAGGGCTCCATCCAGAGCAATTCCAGCTTTCATTGCACAAGACCTCCTCTATATAATTACATGGGACAGTAAGGAAGATGTCCTTTTCACAGCCATGAATATCAACGCACTTCTGAACCTTGGTGTTGTTCCTTCTGCACTTGAAATAATCATAGCACTCATATTCTGGCTTGCAGGGCTCTAAAGAGCCGCCACCCCCTCCGCCTCCTCCGCCAGTTCCGCCTCCGCCTGGCTCTGTTTCATTTTCAATAGTGCATGTTAACGTTACTAAATTGCTGGTATTTGTCTCGTTGTAAGGGTCTGTGGCTACAAACATTGCATATGCAGTGGCAGGGCATTCAACATTGGTAATATCTACCCCGCTTGTTGCAGGGTCAATAGTTATTGTAAATGCAGAGGAAGTTGTTACAAAGCTGTAATTAAGAGGGTCCATGTCAGGGTCATCAAAGTAGTTGTCAAGAAGGAATGCGTGGACAGTTTCCCCTTCACTCATGCTCTGGTCAGGTATGTGACCTGCGAGGTACGGCGGGTCATTCACGTTCAGAACAGTCAGATATAGGTACTCTGAATCCTCGCTATTAACACAGCCCACACCATCATTTACAGTGAATTGGATGGTATAATTGCCAACATCATCATTCGTGGGAGTGAAGTTCACAAAACCAGGTTGAGTCACGCTAAAAAACTCACTTGTAGAGTTGCTAAACGCCCTGCTTATCGCTGCAAACAGAGAGAAATATGTGAGACTAGTGTAATCCGGGTCTGAGGTATTCAGCCAGCATTCATAATAGGCATCCTGGGTGGCGTTTGTGCTACAGCCAGAAATGTTGATGGATGGCTGGGAGTTGATGCAAAAGCTGATTATTCCGGCAGCTTTTCCAGTGCCTGTCAGCATAGCCTTGTAGGCATTAATTGTTTCATAGGTGTTGATTACTAAGAAGAAGGCGTTTGAAATGATTATACCTAAAACTAACAA